>JBBSKK010000228.1:0-5826 GCA_038256395.1 Cytophagales bacterium
AGCAGTTCGACCGGGTGATGGAGGCCAACGGCGGCTCCAACAACGCCTACACCACCGAGAACGTGACGGTTTATACCGACTGGTTTCAAAAAGATGCCCTGGAGACGATGTTCCAACTGGAAGCCGACCGCATCGCCGACCTCAGCATCGACTCCACGATGGTGCAGAGCGAACGCGGCGTGGTGCTGTCTGAGCGCAGTACGGGCCTGGAAAACAGCAATTACCGAACGATCAGCGAGTTGGTGAAGGGCGTGGCTTTCCAGGAACACCCGTATATGTTTCCGGTGATCGGCTTTGAGTCGGACATTAAAAGCTGGACGCAGCAGGATTTGGAGAATTATTTCAAAACCTACTACGCACCCAACAACGCCACGGTGGTCGTGGTGGGCGACATCACGCTGGCGCAGGTCAAAAAACTGGCCGATCAGTATATGGCGCCCATTCCCGCGCGTGGTCTGCCGCCCGAGGTGCGTACCGTGGAGCCGGAGCAAAACGGCGAACGCCGCGTGACGACCTATAAGGACATTACGACACCCAATATTCTGCTGGCCTACCACACGCCCGAAACCAGCCACGAGGACTATTATGCCCTGGATTTGCTGAATAATCTGCTGACCTCGGGTAATTCGTCGCGGTTGACCAAGGCACTCGTCATGGACACCACGCTGGCGAGTCAGGTGTTCAGCTTCATGGGAGACGGTTTCGATCCGAATTTGTTTTACATCTACGGCGTGGCGGGCAATGGCGTCTCGGCGCAGGAACTGGAAAAAGCCATCGAAGCGCAAATCGACGACCTGATCCAAAATGAGGTCAGCGAGCGGGAGTTGCAGAAAGTGAAGAACCAGAAATTGATGGAGTTTTACCGCACCATCGAAACCATCAACGGCAAGGCCAACAGCATCGGTACCTACGAAGTATTTTTCGGCGATTACCGCAAACTCTACGACGCACCCAAACTTTACGAAAAAGTGACCCCGGCCGACATCAAACGCGTGGCGGCGAAGTACTTTACCGAACGGAATCGGACGGTTGGGTACCTTTTGCCCGAGAAAGCCAATTGATTTGGAAGTTGAACAGACAAAAATTCAAAAATGAAAAATATACTAAGTGCATTTCTCATTCTCTGCGCCCTCACCGCCCAGGCTCAGAACAACTTCAAAGTCCCGCCTTACGAGAAATTTAAGCTCAAAAACGGCCTGACAGTGTATTTGATGGAGCAGCACGAAGTGCCGCTCATCTACACCTCGGCGGTGTTCGATGCGGGCTCGACGCAGGACGGCGACCGCTACGGCCTGGCCAGCATGACCGCCGACGCCCTGCTTTTTGGCACCAAAAAATACACCAAAGAACAAATTGAGGAAGCCACCGACTTCGTCGGGGCCAATCTCAACAGCGGCGCGGGCAAGGAAAACGCCCGAATCAGCATGTCATTCGCGGTGAAGGACGCCGACAAGATGTTCAACATTTTGCAGGAAGTACTGATGAACCCCAACTTCGATGCCACGGAGTTCGACAAGCACAAGCAACGATCGCTGCTGCAACTCACGCAGCAAAAGGAAAGCCCCCGCGCGGTGATTGGCAACTACTTCAACAAAATGGTCTTCGACCAGCACCCCTACGCCACACCGACCGACGGCACAACGTCTACGATCACGAAAATCAGCCCCGGCGACGCCAGGGCTTTTTACAAGAAAAACTACACGACCGACCGCGCCGCCATCGCCATCGTGGGTGACTTCAAAACCGCCGACATGAAAAAGCGCATTACGGCGCTGTTCGGTGATTGGAAAACGGAAAAGTCCTCAGCTACCAAAGGTTCGGCCCCCAAAATGGATTTCTCGAACAGCCGCGTGCTGCTCGTCAACAAGGGCGACGCCCGCGAAACTACCTTCCTGATTGGCGGTAAAGGCGTGGCCTACGACAATCCCGACTACGTTCCGGTGCTGGTGGTGAACACTATTTTGGGCGGGCGGTTCACGTCCTGGCTCAACGACGCCCTGCGCGTCAATTCGGGCCTGACCTATGGCGCGGGCAGCCGCTTCAACCGCTATAAGCAGGGCGGAACCTTTTATGTCAGCACTTTTACCAAAAATTCGACCACCGTCCCCGCCATCGATATGGCTTTGCAGGTGCTGGACAGTCTGCATCGCACGGGCCTGAACGAGGAGATTCTGGCCTCGGCCAAAGCCTACGTGAAGGGTGATTTTCCGCCCAACTACGAGTCGGCGGGCGCATTGGCGGGTTTGCTGACGGATATGTTCACCTACGGCTTCGATGAGAACTACATCAACACCTTCCAAACTAAGGTAGATGGGCTGACGGTGACACAAGCCAACGACATCATTGCCAAATACTTTCCCAAAGACAAACTACAATTCGTGTTAGTAGGCAAGGCCGATGAAATCCGTGACGCGGTGAAGAAGTACGGGGCGATTACGGAGAAAGAGATAAAAGACGAGGGTTTTTGATCGGCGATTAAATGCGCTTGAAATTGGTGAACTCGAAGAGCCGGATTCCGGTCTTTTTCTCGAACCAATAGAGCAAACGGTCTTTTAGATCAAATTTCTTTTTACTCAAATCTAATTCTACCTGCCAGTCTTGCCGGGTGATGCGCTCGCGCATGACTTCGGGATGCGGTTCGGTGAAGCGGGTGAGGGAGTCGAACTGGGAATAATCGAAGAAATCGCCGCTGGCGAGCATTGTGTTCCATGCCTCCTCCTCGTTCCAGAAACGCCCCACATTTTTCATTTTCTTCTTCATCTGCGCCGGACTTTTCACCCAACCGTAGTGATAGATCGCCGCGCCCGAGTGTTTGACGCGCAGCTTTTGGTTGCCCTTGCGGAAACCCTGCGCGTCGCGGTAGGCCGAAATGGCCGGGTCGAAGCGGATGATCCTGACCTCGTGGCGGTACCAGGTGCGGCTGTCACCGACGTAGTCGTAGGTGCCGTAGAAGTGCCGGTAATCGAAAAGCAGTCCCTCCACCTCGGGGTTTTGGGCGTGGCGTTCGCAGCTCTCCCGCACGGTGGCGTGGTACTTTTCGGGCAGCACCTCGTCGCCCTGAATGTAGAAGACCCAATCGGCGTCGGCGGGGAGTTGGCGGTAGGCTTTGTCGGTTTCGACGGCCAGTACTTTGCCGCCCTGCCGCAGCGACATATCCCATTCCGAGCGCACGATACGCAACTTATCGGAGCCGATAGATTCGATTAGTTCCAGCGTCCCGTCGTCGCCCTGTCCCACGCTGACGAGCATCCCGTCCACCACGGGTAATATTGAGCGGATGGCCTCGACGATGGGGTAATCGTTGAGCAGGGCGTCTTTGATGATAGTGAAGCCGACTATTTTCACAGGTGAAAGCTGGTTAGGGATTTTTTCCAAAAGTAAAAGTAAAGAGTCCGAACCGCAAGTCCCTCCGCCGTTTTCATTTTCTGAGGTTTTTTGTTTATGAACCGACTGACCGCTAATCTTTTGCCTTTTTCAGAATAGAACTATTTCAAACAACTGCCGACGACGGGCGGACGTAGCTTGAATTTCACGGGGTAGCGTCGTATTTTTGTTTATTCCAAAATCCCGCTAACAATTCTGTTTGGCGTACCGTTATACCTTTCAATTTTACACAAAAAAAGACCCCGTTTTCATGTCACAAGTAAGCACCATGCCCCAGGAGCCGCTCCTGACCGAAGATCCGTTGCGGTTTGTTCTTTTTCCCATCAAGCACCAGGATATTTGGCACATGTATAAACGCCATGAGGCGTCGTTCTGGACGGCGGAGGAAATCGACTTGGGACAGGACATGAAGGACTGGAACAACCTGACCGACAACGAGCGGCATTTTATCTCGCACATTCTGGCCTTTTTTGCGGCTTCCGACGGCATCGTGAACGAAAACCTGGCGATCAACTTCCTCAGCGAAGTGCAGTACGCCGAAGCCAAGTGCTTCTACGGTTTTCAGATCGCGATGGAAAATATCCACTCCGAAACCTACTCGCTGCTGATCGATACCTACATTAGAGACCCCACCGAGAAGGACTACCTGCTGCGGGCCATCGACACGGTTCCCTGCGTGCAGAAAAAGGCGGAGTGGGCTTTGAAATGGATTAACAGCCCCGAATTTACCGAACGCATCATCGCCTTTGCGGCCGTGGAAGGCATATTCTTTTCGGGTTCTTTTTGCTCGATTTTTTGGTTGAAAAAGCGCGGGTTGATGCCGGGGCTGTCGTTCTCCAACGAACTGATCTCCCGCGACGAAGGACTGCACTGCGAGTTCGCCTGCTTGCTTTACACCGACCACATCAAAAATAAACTGCCCGAGGGCCGCGTCCTGGAAATCATGCTGGATGCCGTAGAAATCGAGAAGGAGTTCATTTCCGAGGCCCTTCCCGTGTCGCTGATCGGCATGAACGCCGAGTTAATGAAGCAGTACATCGAGTTCGTATGTGACTTCTGGCTCGAGCGCCTGGGCTGCCCCAAGCACTTCGGCTCGTCCAATCCCTTCGACTTCATGGAGCTGATCTCGCTGCCCGGCAAAACCAACTTCTTCGAGAAGCGCGTCGGCGAGTACCAGAAAGCCGGCGTCATGTCCGGCGTTACCGACAAGGAGTCGGCACACAAAATCGCCTTCGACGAGGATTTTTAATTTTTGCCTTTCCGGCCCGCCTTGTAGGCGTCGTATTCTTCGAGCAGCTTGACCATGTCCCCCTCGGACTTGAAGTTGAGCTGCTCTTCTTTGATAATGTAGTTCATCAGGTTTTTCTCGTCGCTCAGTAGGGAAAGCAGTTCTTTCTTGTCGTTTTTCTTGATGGGGTGCATCCTGCCGCCTTTGAGGACGAAGAGTTGCTCCGTTCCGTCGAACCGCTTCGTAGCCGTGGCGGAGTTATAAGCTTTTTCTTCCCGCATCCGCTTGCCGTAGTGCTTCAATAACTTGGTGTTGCCATCGTGCAATACATGGTAAAAGCTGTTTTCGGTCAAATCGCCCACCGCCGGGAAGCCGCGCTGGAATTCGTAGAGGGCGTCGCCCGTCGGGATGGAAAAGGAGATGATTTCCGGTCCCAGTAGGTAGTGCTTGCCGTCTTTTTCGTATTCCAACTCGTCTTTATAGGCGTCGTAACGCATCGGTATCCCGTCGTGAACCTGATTACCTTTGGCCATTGTTAGGATTCCTTTGTGGAATTCTTCGACCAGGTAAGGCGAACCCTCCACGTCGGTATAGGTCATTTCGGTCACGACGCGGCCGTTGATGTCCTGCATAAATTGCGCCTGGACGACAGTGCTAAGGCATATAATCCCCAGGAGGGAGGCGATGATTGTCTTCATGAGTTTTTGAAAATTTGGAGTGAAAGAGAATTCCGTACTTTTGTTAAAAAAATTGTTCCCCTCGACTTGCAACTGAACGAACAACTCAGCCAAATCGGTCAAAGCCTGGCCGGAATCGTCCCCGAACTGTTTCTGGCCATTTTCTTTTTGGGCTATTTGGTGGCTGAACTGCTGCTGAATCGGGCCGGGAACCCCGAAAGAACCGCTTACTGGTTGTTTTTCCTTTCCGTGGGCGGGGCGGTCGTCGCGCTGGGACTCATTGTGGGACAATGGGACACGCCGCCCGGCTTCCGCTTCCGGCCCCTGCTGTTTCTGGATAACAAAGCCGTATTCTTCAAAATCCTCATCATTGCGGCCTGGCTTTTCACGCTTCTGCATATACGACTGTTGCGCTACCGCTTCCCCGCCGAACTCAGCGCCCTGCTCATTGCCGCCGTGCTGGGCATGTGCCTACTGACCATGGCCACGCACTGGCTCACGGTGTATTTGGCTTTGGAACTGCTCTCGCTGAGTTCG
>JBBSKK010000229.1:0-5799 GCA_038256395.1 Cytophagales bacterium
AGATAATGCCACCTTACCTGCCCTACCACGCATTTCTGGTGGCGGCTTCGGGATTGGCTGAAATCGCTCTGGGAGTTATGCTGTTCATTCCCGCCACCCGAATTTGGGCCGCCTGGGGAATTATTCTTTTGCTCATCGCTGTTTTTCCAGCCAATCTGTACATGGCGTATGGTACCGACTTCCAGGCAATGTCGCCCTGGATCCGCTGGGGACGCCTACCCATTCAACTGCTACTCATTTGGTGGGCACTTCAATATACAAAGTGACGATTGACAGGCAAAAAATCACTCATCACTCATCACTCATCACTCATCACTCATCATTCATCATTAAAAGAGCCAAACAATACATCCTCCCGCCCGAAGTGGCGATGGAGGAAACCGATTTCCGAGAATACGTCCTGTCTGACCTCCGAATCAGTCAGCGGGAAAATGTCATTCTCCGCAAAACTCGGCAGTCTATCGACGCGCGCGGCCAGCAAGTGAAAGTCAACGTGCAGGTCGATGTGTTTGTCAATGAAGCACCCGACGATTTTATCGAGTACAAAAAGCCATTGACCGACGTCAGTCAGCGGCCTGCGGTAGTCCTTGTGGGCTGCGGCCCCGCCGGAACTTTTGCCGCTTTGCGACTAATCGAGCTTGGTTTTAAGCCCATTATTCTGGAAAGAGGCAAAGACGTGCGAGCGCGGCGGCGAGATTTGGCGGCGATCAATAAGCAGCATATCGTAAACCCCGATTCGAACTACTGCTTCGGCGAGGGTGGCGCGGGAACCTATTCCGACGGCAAACTCTACACCCGCTCCAACAAGCGCGGCAATATCCGGCGCGTTCTGGAAATTTTCGTCGCCCACGGGGCGAGCGAGGATATTCTGGTAGAGGCGCACCCGCATATCGGCACCAACAAACTACCCAAAATCGTGGCCGAGATGCGGGAGACAATCCTGCAAGCGGGCGGTGAGATTCATTTCAACTGCCGGGTCGAAGATATTTTGCTGGAAAGTGGTGAAATAAAAGGCGTCGCCACCGCCGATGGGCGGGAATTTACCGGCCTCGGCGTGATCCTGGCGACGGGTCACTCGGCGCGAGATATTTTTGAGTTATTGCAAAAACGCGAAGTCCTGATTGAAGAAAAACCCTTCGCGATGGGCGTCCGCATCGAACACCCGCAGCGCGTCATCGACCGCATTCAGTACCGCTGCGGGGCTGAGCGGGGGCCTTATCTCCCGGCAGCTTCCTACAATTTGGTGACGCAGACCTATTTCCAAAACGTGCAGCGCGGCGTTTTCTCTTTCTGCATGTGTCCCGGCGGCTTCATTGTTCCGGCGGCGACAGCACCGGGCGAGTCAGTTGTGAATGGCATGTCGCCCTCGCGGCGCGATTCGCGCTACGCTAACTCGGGAATCGTGGTGGCCTTGCAGCCAGAGGATACTAAGAAATATGCCAAGTTTGGCCCGCTTGCGGGATTGCAGCTACAGCGTGAGGTGGAGCAGCTCGCTTGTAAATTGGCAGGTAATGGCCAGGCAGCCCCTGGCCAGTTGGTCAGTGATTTTGTAGCGGGGAAAGTCTCCGCCCACCTCCGCGACACCTCCTACCAACCCGGCCTCATATCGATGGATATGCGTGACGTGCTGCCCGACCACATTGCAGCGCCGCTGCGTGATGGTTTACAGCAATTTGGGAAGAAAATGCCTGGCTACCTTACGCCCGATGCTCTACTTATTGGGATGGAGAGCCGCACTTCCTCCCCCGTCAGGATTCCACGAGATGCAAAATCCTGCGAACACCCCGGCGTGAAGCGCCTTTTTCCCTGCGGCGAGGGTGCGGGTTACGCGGGTGGCATTATGTCGGCGGCAATGGATGGCGAACGCTGCGCCGAGCAATTAGTTTTGCTTTATGGTAAGAAATAATCTGCACCAGTCATGCCACAGCCATTTTTTGAAGAATTCATAACCCGATTATCAAACAAATTTAAACGCCCGTTACCGGGTCAATTGGCCCACGCCCGGATGGTGACCAATTTAGAATCTCGGTTGAATTCCACACCTAATAGCCAAACGCGGAAGAGCGCGGTACTAATTCTATTTTATCCTTACAATGGGGAAGTGCATTTGCCCCTCATCCTGCGACCAGCTTACGACGGCGTCCATTCGGGACAAGTTGCCTTCCCTGGTGGCCGCTACGAACCGACGGACGAGAACCTCATTCGCACGGCCAAGCGAGAGGCGCAGGAAGAAATTGGTTTGCGCCTAACCGACGTCAAAGTGGCAGGCATTTTAACCGAACTATTCATCCCGCCCAGCAATTTTTTAGTGCTGCCCGTTGTGGCTCATATCCCCTATCGGCCCGATTTTTTCCCAGATCCCCGCGAGGTGGAAAAAGTACTGGAAGTGTCGCTGCACAAATTCGAAGACAAAACCATCGTCGGCAGCAGCGAAATAAAGGTGGCGGGCAATTTCATCCAAGCCCCGCATTACCTCATCCAGAACTACAAAGTCTGGGGTGCGACGGCGATGATGATTAGCGAGATGTTAGACGTTCTTGGTTCCGACAGTCGGCCCTGTTAGTTCTTTTTCGTATTTTTACCCCCACCATAACCTACGCCCCCTTTCTCCCCTGCATGGAAGAAAATACCGACAACCTCGAAAATATCCCCCAAGAAGACGGTGAATTACACGACAAGACGCCCATTTCGGGCTTATACGAAAATTGGTTTCTCGAATACGCCTCTTACGTAATACTGGAGCGGGCCGTACCCGCCACCGAAGACGGTCTTAAACCCGTGCAGCGGCGCATCATGCACGCCCTCAACGAGATGGACGACGGACGCTTCAACAAAGTGGCCAACGTCATCGGTTCCACGATGCAGTACCACCCGCACGGCGACGCCTCGATCAACGACGCCATCGTCAACCTAGGCCAGAAGGAATTACTATTCGATACGCAAGGCAACTGGGGCGATGTGCGCACGGGCGACAGCGCCGCCGCCCCGCGTTACATCGAGGTGCGGCTCTCGAAGTTTGCCAAGGACGTGGTTTTTAACGGCGACACCACCGACTGGCAGCTTTCTTACGACGGTCGCAAGCGCGAGCCGATCACACTACCCGTGAAGTTTCCGCTGCTGCTTGTGCAGGGCGTGGAGGGCATCGCGGTGGGCCTCTCGACCAAAATTATGCCCCACAATTTCTGCGAACTGATCGAGGCTTCCATCAATATATTGCGGGATAAGGAGGTCGTGATTTACCCCGACTTTCAGACGGGCGGCTACGTGGACGTGTCGAATTACAACGAAGGGGAGCGCGGGGGAAAAATTCGGGTGCGGGCCAAGATCGAGGAGGAAGACAAGAAGATGTTGGTGGTGAAGGAAATACCCTACGGTACTACGACGACCTCTATCATCGACTCGATCATCAAAGCCAACGACAGCGGCAAGATTAAGATCAAGAAAGTGGTGGACAACACCGCCGCCGTCGTCGAAATTCAGATTCATCTCGCGCCGGGCGTGTCGCCCGACATTACGATGGACGCGCTCTTTGCCTTCACGGATTGCGAGGTGTCGATTTCGCCCAATGCTTGCGTCATCGTCGCCGACAAGCCGCATTTTATTGGCGTGAATGAAATCCTGCGCTACAACACCGAGAAAACTGTGGATTTGTTGCGGCAGGAATTGGAAATCAAGAAAGCCAACCTGCTGGAAAAAATCCTTTACGGTTCGCTGGAAAAAATCTTCATCGAAAACCGGATTTACCGCGACATCGAGGAGGCCGAAACTTTTGAAGATGTTATCAAGCGCATCGACAAGGGACTTCAACCCTTCAAGGATCAGTTCTATCGCGAAATCACGAAGGACGATATTGTCAATCTGACCGAAATACGCATTAAGCGTATTTCCAAATACGACGGTTTCAAAGCCGAAGAAGCGATGCGACGTTGGCAGGACGAACTGACCGAAACCGAGGATAACCTGGCGAATCTCGTTCGCTTCGCCATCGACTATTTCAAGGATTTGCTGAAAAAATTTGGCAAGGGCCGCGAACGCAAGACGACCATCCGCACCTTCATGCAGATTTCGGCCAATGTGGTGGCGGCCAACAACCAGAAACTGTACGTCAACCGCGCCGATGGGTTTATTGGCTACGGCTTGAAGAAGGACGAATACGTGATGGACTGCTCCGATATAGACGACATTATCGTGTTCCGGCGCGACGGGGTTTGTACTGTTTCCAAGATTCAGGATAAGGTTTTTGTGGGGAAAGACATTATCTATGTGTCGGTTTATGTGAAGGGCGACGAGCGGAAAGTATATAATATGGTGTATTTGGATGGCAAATCGGGCGTTTCGTATATCAAGCGTTTCCAGGTTACGGCCGTGACCCGCGACCGCGAATACGACCTTACCCAGGGAACGCCGCGCTCGAAAGTGACCTACTTTACCGCCAACGACAACGGCGAAGCGGAGATTATTACCATTAACCTTTCGGCCCAGTGTAAGGCCAAAGTCAAGCAGTTTGACTTTAATTTCGCCGATTTGTTAATCAAAAATCGCAACGCCAACGGCAATATTTTAACCAAATACCCTGTAAGAAAAATCACGCTCAAACAAGCGGGAGGCTCCACGCTGGGCGGAGTAGACATCTGGTACGACCCCACGATTGGCCGCCTCAACCGCGACGAGCGCGGGCTGTTCCTCGGCAATTTTGATTCGGATGACACGGTGCTGGTCATTTACAAAGAGGGTTCTTACGAGCTGACCAACTTTGACCTCACCAACCATTACGAACCCAGCGAGGTGCTGCTGGTGGCGCAGTTCGACCCGGCGCGTATAGTCACGGCCGTGTATTACGACGCAGGTACCAAAACGCACTTTATCAAGCGGTTTCAGATCGAGACAAGTACTATCGACAAGAAATTTGGATTCATCAGCGACGCAAGGGGTAGCAAATTGCTTCTGACTACATTGGAAAAGCGGCCCCGCCTGGAAATTTCGACGCAGGAATCGCCCAAGAAGCCCGTCGAGACGGAAGAGGTACTGGCCGAGGAAGCCGTGGATGTACGCGGCTGGAAGGCGATGGGCAACAAGCTGACTGCCGACAAAGTCAAAGGCGTCCACTGGCTCGATCCGTTGCCGATCGAGGAAGACGAAGCCACGAACGAAGAAGACGATGAAAGCTCGGAATCTGGCAACAGTTCACCAGCAGAAAAAATTTCTATTCCCAACATAAGGCAGATTGGCGCTTCCGCTAACGGAAAGAGCCAGTTGGGTATGTTTGAATAAGAGAAAATACATGAAGTTATGCGGGTAAAACGAATGCTTAAAATCCTGATTATCATTTCTTTTCTGGGAATTGTATTCGTTTTGCTTTGCAACGTTTGGGTGGTAGTCAGTACCCGCCCACGCAGCTTTTTCTCAGTAGACAGCCTTCCCTCTAATCCAGTAGCCCTAGTGTTGGGTACCAGCAGAACGATTGCTAACGGTGAGGAGAACCTTTATTTCAAATACCGCCTGGAAGCGGCCGCCCGATTGTTTAATGAAGGAAAGGTAAAGTCTCTGATTCTCAGCGGAAACAATGACTCAAAGTACTACAATGAACCGTTGGATATGCAGCGGGCTATGTTGAAGATGGGCATCCCAAAGTCGGCCATTCAGCTTGATTATGCCGGCTACCGCACCTTTGATTCCATCATCAGGTGTAAGTACTTGTTCAAGCAAGATCACATCACCATCGTATCGCAGAATTTTCACAACGCCCGAGCGCTTTATATCGCTCAGAACGAAGGCTTGAATGCCGTTTCCTTCGCCGCA
>JBBSKK010000230.1:0-5784 GCA_038256395.1 Cytophagales bacterium
GGTCAAAATATGGAACTTTCAGTGCGTACCCTGGGCAGGCTTCGGACGGTCGAAGACTTCGACAACATGATTATTAAGGAAGAGACCAACCGAATCGTTCGATTCCGGGACGTTGGTCGATCTGAATTGGCCGCAGAGAACGAACGCACCGCCTTCAAGCGGGATGGTATTCCGATGATAGCAGTGGCGGTGATCCCCCAGCCTGGTGCTAATCATATCAATATAGTCAGTGATCTGAACAAAAAACTGGATCAAATCAAGGCCGACTTGCCGCCCGACGTGAAGGTGGAACTAGGAAGTGACTACACCAAATTTGTGAAAGCATCCATTTCCGAAGTGGAGGAAACCATCCTGATCGCTTTTTTACTGGTGGCTCTGATAATTTTCGTTTTTCTGCGCGACTGGCGCTCCACGCTCATTCCGCTTACGGCCATTCCAATTTCCCTGATCGGTACATTTTTCATCATGTACCTGTTTGGCTTTTCGATCAATGTGCTTACCCTGCTGGGGATTGTGCTGGCCATTGGCCTCGTGGTGGACGATGCCATTGTGGTACTGGAAAATATTTACGCTAAGATCGAGGAAGGGATGAATCCCGCCCAGGCCGCCTTTGTCGGCTCGCGCGAAATTTATTTTGCGGTCATTTCCACCACCGTCACATTGGCGGCGGTATTCCTGCCCGTCATTTTTCTGGATGGCGTCACCGGGCAGCTATTCCGGGAGTTCGGGATTGTGGTGGCGGGGGCCGTGATCATTTCGGCCTTCGTATCGCTTACCCTCACGCCCATGCTGAGCTCCCGGCTTCTGAAAACCCGGCAACGGCAACCCTGGCTTTATCGAAAAACCGAGCCGTTTTTTGTCTGGCTCACCGAAGGTTACGAGTCGGCATTGGTGGGTTTTATGCGCTACCGCTGGATGGCCTGGGTCCTTATGCTGGGCTTTATCGGCATCAGCTATTACCTGCTGACCGGGAAGCGGCTGCCCGCCGAGTTGGCTCCCCTGGAAGACCGCAGCAACATTCGTATCAACAGCACGGCCCAGGAAGGGGCTACGTTTGAATACATGGATCGATACATGAATGAGGTCGGGCAATTTGTGTACGACGAGCTGGCTCCCAACGAGCGCGTGGGAGTCGTGACCATTACCTCACCGGGTTTCGGGTCGTCCTCATCTACCAATTCGGGCTACATGCGACTCACCCTTTCTACGCCCGACCAGCGCAGCCGCTCCCAGCAGGAAATTGTGGATGATCTGACCGCCAAACTCAAGAAATTTTCGGGGGCACGTACCATCGTTTCGCAAGACCAAACCATCAACGCCGGACGCTCGCGGGGTCAGCCCATTCAGTATGTAATTCAGGCACCTAATTTTGAGAAGCTTAAAGAATACCTGCCGCTGGTTCTGGAAAAAGCCCAGGCCAGTCCCATGCTGGAAGGGGCCGATGCTAACCTGAAATTCACCAAACCCGAAATCCGGGTCGAGATCGACCGCGAAAAGGCGCAAAGCCTCGGCGTATCCATCCAGGACGTGGGCCAAACGCTACAACTCGCCCTGAGCGGTCGTCGCTTTGGCTATTTCATTCAGGATGGTAAGCAGTACCAGGTCATCGGGCAGTTGGAACGTGCCGAACGCAACGACCTGCTGGATTTGAAGTCACTCTACGTGAAAAGCAAGTCCGGTGAGCTTGTTCAGATGGATAACCTGGTGAAACTGACTGAGCAGAGTTCACCACCACAACTTCTGCGTTTTAACCGCTACATTTCGGCGACCATCTCGGCCAACACGGCCAAGGGCGTCACCCTCGGGGAGGGCATCGCCGAAATCGAGCGCATCGGCGACGAGGTGCTGGACGACACTTTTAACACCGCTCTGGACGGCAACTCGCGCGAATTCAAGGAGAGTTCCAACAGCCTGCTTTTCGCCTTCCTACTGTCGCTGGTGCTGATTTTCCTGATTTTGGCCGCGCAGTTTGAGAGCTTCATCGACCCGATCATCATCCTGCTCACCGTGCCGCTGGCCGTGTGCGGGGCGCTGATCTCGCTCTGGGATTTTGGCCAGACGATGAATATTTTCAGCCAAATCGGCATTATCGTCCTAGTGGGGCTGGTAACCAAAAACGGCATCCTGATCGTGGAATTCGCCAATCAGCGCAAGGAAGAAGGACTCGACAAATCCCAGGCCGCCATCGAAGCCGCCGTGTCGCGCTTCCGGCCTATCCTGATGACGAGCCTTTGCACCATTCTGGGCATTCTGCCCATCGCCCTGGCCCTGGGTGCAGGTTCTGAAAGCCGGGTTTCGATGGGGATTGCCGTAGTGGGCGGAATGCTGTTTTCCACCCTTTTGACTTTGTTTGTGATTCCGGCAGTGTATTCTTATATGTCGCGGAATTATGTGGCACCGCCAATGGAGGAAACGCGGGAGGTGGAGTTGGTTGGGGTGTGATTCTCTTTATCCCTAAATTTGCCCTGACCCACTAATCTGACGATACACCCTATTTCATGCAATTAGTAAAAGAATTCGACCGCCAGGGTACCTGGCTTTTTAAGTACCGGGGTACGCTCCCGCTGGTTATTTTGGGCGTCGGGCTGGCGGTGTACGCCTACATGGTCTGGCAGCACGCGCAGGTTTCGGACTTGCCCTACACCTCGGTGGAATACCAGTTCTTGTGCCTGGGTGTGGGCCTTTTTGGGCAAGTCATAAGAATTTTGACGGTCGGCTTCACGCCCAAAAATACCTCAGGTCGTAACACCGAGAAGCAGGTCGCCGACACGCTCAACACTTCCGGCATTTACTCGGTGGTGCGACATCCGCTGTACGTGGGAAATTTTTTCATGTTTTTGGGCGTGGCGATGCTGACAGCCAATACCTGGTTTATCGTCACTTTCGTACTGGCATACTGGCTTTATTACGAGCGCATCATGTACACCGAGGAGCGGTTTATCGAAGGTAAGTTTGGGGATAATTTCCGCGCTTGGGCGGCGGTGACGCCCGCCATCGTTCCGTATTTCGGTCAGTGGAAAAATCCAAATTTAGAGTTCAGCCTGAAAAAAGTGCTGCGGCAGGAGAAGAATGGCTTCGCGGCGTTGTTCATTCTCTTTTTCATTTTCGATATCGTTGGCGAGTACCTTCTTTACGGCGAGGTCGCATTCCGCAATCGGTACTGGCTGGTGCTGGGCGTGGCGAGCGCAGTGCTGTATTTGATTTTGAAGGTTTTGAAAAATAACACGAAAGTGTTGTCGTCGGAAGGACGGTAATGTAGATGTGGTACGGGCGTCTCGCCCGTTTTTATGCCAAACGGGCGAGACGCCCGTACCACATCAGAACCTCTTCGGTTCAAAAGCCTCGATTCCTACACTCGTTTTCTTCCCTGCCACAATTTCCGCTACTAACTTTCCCGTGGCTGGCCCCAAACTCACCCCCATCATCCCGTGACCGGTCGCCAGGGTTAGGTTATTAAAACCCTGAACCCGCCCGAGATAGGGCAAACCATCCGGCGAACAGGGTCGCAAGCCACGCCAAACTTCCTCTTTCTCAGGCAAAGCAACCTCCAATTCAGGATAATACTGCTGGATGGACTTATGAATGCCGCGCACACGATTCATGTTTACTGATTCATCCGTTCCGGCAATTTCCAGCGTCCCCGCAAAGCGGACGCCGCCCGCCATGGGCGTGGCAGTAGTACGGGCTTCCAGCATAATGGCGGGGATTTGCATTGTGTTTGGCAAATCTTTGGCGAGAAAGCTATACCCCTTTCCACCTTGCAAAGGCAAAGAAAGGCCCAGCTTTTGAGTCAAAAATGCTGACCAGGCTCCGGCGGCGATCACGAGTTCGTCAAAAGTATAACTACTACCGTTTGTAATAATTGACTTGACCTTTTGGTTTTGAATTTCAAAATCCTCGACGGATTCATTTTCCAAAAAACGGACGCCCTTTTTCTTCAAAAATTTAACCAAGTCCGCAATCAACTGATTGGGATGAATGTGCGCATCGCCGGGATAGAACACCGCGCCCTCCACCGCCAATTGCACGTCGGGCTCCAAAGCCTGCGTTTCCCGGCCCGACAAAAGCTGCGCCTCGATGCCCGAGCGGTTGGCCACGGCGGCTTCCTCCGCCATCTCGTGGCGGGTAGCGGCATTTTTGAAAAGCATCAGCAAGCCTTTTTCCTCCCAGCCAAAAGAAAAATCAGCTTGGGCGGCCAAATCCTGATAGAGTTCTTTACTAAGCAAACTCAGGTCGCGCAAGTGCGGAATGGCGTAGCGGACGTGTTTTTCGGTAGAATTTTTCCAAAACAAATAGCCCCACTTGACCAAATCCCCGTTCAGGCGGGGCTTCACGTAAAAAGGACTCTGCGAATTCAGCATCCAGCGCATCCCCTTGGCGATCATGCCCGGCTGCGCCAGCGGAACGATATGGCTCGGCACAATCATGCCCGCATTACCGTAAGAACAGCCATCCGTAAAGCTCCCCCGCTCAATGATGGTCACCTCACAGCCCTCCTGCAATAAGTAATAGGCCGAAAACAGCCCACTAATCCCCCCACCAACTATACCGACACTCTTCATAGTTTATTCTATCATTCTATCATTCACTCATTCTATCATTGAAATCTAAATTACCTGAAAACCATGCACATATGGATCTTCATCATCCAGAATAAGATGGTTGTAGCCGTGGATAATGGCCCAGCCTTCGATGCTGGGGACGATGGCAGGTTGGCCGTTCAGTTCCGTTTCCTGCTCGATGCGCCCGATGAACTTGGAACCAATGATGCTTTCGTGGATGAATTCCTGACCGGGCCGGAGTTTGCCCTGCGCGTGCCACTGCGCCATGCGGGCCGAGGTTCCCGTACCGCAGGGCGATCGGTCGATGGCTTTGTCGCCGTAAAAAACCGCGTTACGGGCGGTGGAAGTTTCGTCCAGCGGCTCGCCGGTCCAAAGAATGTGGCTCAGGCCGTTGATTGATTCGTTCTCGGGATGAACGAAGGTGTGGTCGTCGTTGAGTCGCTCGCGCAGCGTCCGCGCCCAGGCGATGAGTTGCTCGGCTTTGAAATGCTGCAGACCGGGAAAATTGGGCTGCGTGTCCACGATGGCGTAGAAATTTCCGCCGTAAGCCACATCCACCCAAAGCGTTCCCAAATCGGGACATTCCACACTAATATTTTCCGCCGCCAGATAGGATTTGATGTTCGTAATCTTGACAGATTTTACTTTGTTTCCAACTTGCGTGTAGTCAGCCGCGATCAGCCCCGCCGGGACTTCCAGCCGCAACGTGCCGGGCGTTTTAGGCGTAATCAATCCCTGCTCGATGGCCACCGTGACGGTGCCAATGGTACCGTGGCCGCACATGGGCAAGCAGCCGGAAGTTTCGATAAACAATACCGCCGCGTCGTTGGCCGGGTCGGAGGGTTCGTACAAGATGCTGCCCGACATCATATCGTGACCGCGCGGCTCGAACATCAGTCCTTGCCTAATCCAGTCGTATTCTCGCAGGAAGTGCAGGCGTTTCTCGCTCATGTTCGCGCCTTCCAGGCGGGGAATGGCCCCGCCCGTCACGACGCGAACCGGGTTGCCGCAGGTGTGGGCGTCGATGCAGAAAAAATGCTTTTTCATGAAATTGGCTGTCGGCTGTCGGCTGTCGGCTGTCGGCTGTCGGCTGTCGAAAAATTCAGCCTTATTTTGTCTCTACTGATTACTTTGCCCCTTTGTGCCTTTGTGCCTTTGCCCCTTTAAAGACTCAAATACTCCGGCAACTCAGCCCGTGCGGCCAGCCCTTTTTTGATGATAC
>JBBSKK010000231.1:0-5782 GCA_038256395.1 Cytophagales bacterium
CACCCCGACGATGCTTGCTCAGAAAGATCAGGACAAGTCAAAATCCACTCTTTACTGCATTCTCATCACCGCCGCCATCGTCTCCAACCCATCAAACAAATTCCCCAGCCGGATATTTTCATTTTCGGCGTGTTGGTTGTTGTCGTGATTAGCAATGGGGATTGAAATCGTCTTGGCATTCAGGTACTTATCGAAAAGATAGAGCGGTAAACTCCCGCCCGAAGTAGGTTGCAGCACCAGTAGATCAGGCGTGGTGGTCTGCACGGCGGCGATGACTTTTTGGGCGATGGGCAGGTCCATCGAGGTGCGCTGGGCGTTGTAGCCATCGTCGCCGGGAATGACCTTGGCGAGTTTGGCGTATTTGGCGCGTTCGTCGTCGGTAGGGTCGTGGTCGATTACGTGGTAGCCCTGGGTCGCGATGTGGTCGATCACTTTTTGCTGCTGCCGTTGTGCATCGTTGCCCAGCACCAGCCGCAGGTCCAGCACGGCGGTGGCGTAAGTCGGAATTTGGTTAGAAGCCATCTTGCCTACGTTGCCGCTTTGCATCCCGTTGATGTTCAGCGACGGCAGGCTGATCGCCTCGTTCAGCACCGAACCCGTTGTTTCGACGTTGCTTAGCCCCAGTTCAGTTTTCATCTGCGCCTCGACCGAAGGGACTTCCCGCATCGCTTTCTGCTCGGACGCGCTCAGCGGCGTCACGTCGTCGTAAAATCCTTTGACTAACACCCGTCCGTCGTCGTCCTTCATGGAGGCGAGCAATTTGGCCAGCCTTAAGGCGGGATTAGGTGCCCAGTTGCCGTAGTGTCCGCTGTGCAGGGGCCGCTTGGGGCCATAAACCGTCAGGTCTAGGTGAGCGTCGCCCCGCACGCCGAACACGATTTGTTTCCGGCCCGATTGGTGGACGGGACCATCGCAGATAATCCACAAGTCCGACTGCAACAGGGCTTTGTGCTTTTCCAGAATTTCGTCCAGGTGCGGCGACCCGGCCTCTTCCTCGCCCTCGAAGAAAAATTTGAGGTTGGACGTAGGTTTCAGGCCACTTTGCGTCAGCGCTTCGTAGGCGTTCAAGATAGTATAGACGCCCGCCTTGTCGTCGGAGGCGGAGCGGGCGTAAATGCGCCAGTCTTTGTCGTATTTCCCATCGGTTGGGAGGGGGATGTTCCTGCCGCCCTTGTCAATGGCGGCCGTATAAAGTTTGGGATTGAATGGTTCCAATCCGGCGGCCCACTGAGCCGAGTTCACGGGCTGTCCGTCGTAGTGAGCGTAGAAAATGAGCGTTCGGGTCGCACCCGGCACTTTTACCTCACCGTACACGGCGGGAGGCGCTCCCGCCGTGTTGGGCGACAGAAGCTGCACATTTTTGAGGCCGCGCTTTTGCATCATGTCCATGATGGCGGCGGCGTTTTTTTTGATGTTTGTCGTGTCGCGGGCTATGTTAGGAATGGACAGGAATTCGCTGAACTCGCGGACGATCTTATCGGCATTTTCGGTGCCATAGCTACGAATTTTCAACGTTTCGGGGGACTGGGCCAGCGATATACACACTACCGATAAAGTCAAAAAGCAGAGAAAAGTGATTTTTTTCACGAAGTTGGATTCTTGGGCTAAAAAGAAATTGGTCCAATGTAACGAGAAAACCCGAATCCGTTTTCAAAGCGACAGCATTACGCTACTCATGACCCCGTGGGTCTGACCGTTGCGGCAGCCGCAACGAAACCAGCACCCCGCCGCCGATAATCAGGCCCATGCCGATGAGCGTGAGGGTACCGGGAAAGGGATCGCCGAGCCACAAACCGAGCAAGCCCGAGAACAGGATGTTGACGTAAGCCACCGACGCCACGCGCCCGGCTTTGTCGTAGCGGAAGGCGATGGTGAGCAGGTACTGCCCGACCATCGCCACGATCCCCAACGCCAAAAAACCCAGCCAGTGCATGGCCGTGACGGGCATCACGAAATGCCCGATCAAAAAGCCGTAGCCCTCGACGCTCAAATACTCGCCCGCCAGCATGGATAGAATTGGCATCAGAATCCCCGACAGCATGAAAGACAAAATGATGGCCCGCGTGTCGTAAAAGGTACTCAACTGCCGGATGGACAAGTACGCGATAGCTGTAAACAACGCGTTGCTCAGCCCGATGGCGTGGTGACCAAGCGGGGCGGTAAGGTCGGGCCGGAAGACGAATAGTATGCCCGCGAAACCCACAAAAATCGCCATCCATTCGCGCTTACTGAGCGTTTCGCCCACGAAAACCCAGGATAGCAATGCCAGGAAAATCGGGTAGCTGTACTGGTAGGTCGTGGCCGCGCCCAGGCCGAGGGTTTGTACAGCGTAGAAGAAGAGGTAAAGCGACAGCGTGCCGATGACGCCCCGCCATACGAGCAGTACGGGACGGCCACCGGTTTGTTGCAGCGGGCGATTGAGCATACTGACCAGCACAAAAACGACACCCACCAGGTTACGAAAAAAAACCAGTTCGACGGTGTCGAAATCGCGGCTAAGCCACTTGGCCATCGCGCCCACCGTACCAAAGCAAATTACCGCCCCCAGCATGTAGAAAATTCCCTTGCGGGAAACGGGCGGCAGGACGGCAGAGATGTGTTCAGGCAAGGCGGGTAGTAGGTTTTGATCAAAAAATAACCGTATTAACTACCGCAAAGGCGCCGACGCCACCGCAATCTTGGAATCTGCCGTGCCGTAGTACAGCCACCAACGGCCCCGGTAGGGTACCATTGACTCCACGAAAGTCACGTTATTGACCTGCCCCGTGATTTCGTAGGGCTGGTCGGGCTTCATGAAATAAGTTTTCGAACGGTCGATCAAGCGGTCGGGGGCGTCGGGACTAAACAGGAACTGCCCGGCGGCGTAGGTGCCGTCCGGCAGGTTGGGATCGCCGTTTTTGGCGTCGTTCATGCCATTGTAAATCAGTACGATGCCTTTGGGCGTAATGATTGCGGGCGGGCCAGGTTCCAGTACGCGATAGTCGAAGTTGCCGGGCCGATATTCCGCCACGGCTTTTAGCGACTTATCGCCCTTGGTCAACGGGTACCAGTTGACGAGGTCGTCGGAGACAGCCACAAAAAGCTGCTGCTTGTCACCCCAGTACATCCAGTATTTGTCGCTGATTTTCGTGGCAATCAGCTTGCCACCCACCCGTCCGCATACGATGGAGCCGGACTTCGACCACAAATCCTCGCCTCCACCCCGAGTGAAGTTATTGAATGCCAGTCCGTACTTGGTCCAATGTTCCAGGTCGGGCGACATGGCCACGCACAGCCGCGCCTTATCGCCATCGTAGGCGGTGTAGGTCATCACGTACTGTCCGTCGGCGGTTTCGACCACGCGCGGATCTTCGATGCCGCCCTCCCACTCGTACTTTTTCATAAAGTCGTTGTCGGGATACAGCACCGGCTTCGGCATCCGCTTGAAATGGATGCCGTCGGTACTGGTCGCCAGCCCGATGCGCGAGGTGCCGTTGTACTTTCCCACCTCGTCCTCCGCGCGATAGATCAGGAAAATCTTGCCATTGCGCACCACCGCCGCCGGGTTGAAGACGTCCTTCTTCTCCCAGTTAACGGTTTCGCCCCGCACCGGACAATCAAATGTACTGGTAGCCAGCGGCATCAGCACCGGATTGGCCGCATTATGCTTGCTAAACGGTCCAATCAGCCAGGATTGGGCAGCGAGGGAAGTACTTAGGAAAAGCCCGCAAAAAAGCACGGCGCAAAACTTCCCGAAAGACTGGCCGTCTGGCCTTCTAAACTTTCGGGAAGTTGGGAGAGAATTGTGGCGAATCTCATTCATTGTCAACTGTCAACTGTCCATTATCAATTAATTCAAAACCTCCACCGCACAAAGGCCTCCATCGCCTCGTACTCGGCCAATCCAAGCTGGTCGTAAAGTTGGGCGGTACCCTGGTTGCGCTCCTCAGCCCGCTGCCAAAACTCCCGCGAGTCCTCGCCCTGGAATACCACGCCGTCCTTTTGGGATTGGTGCTTAAAAATCCCCATGCGCTTTTTGAGTACCTGATCGGGACTCATCGGCACAGCCATTTCTATTTCGTGGATGTCCCACTCGGCCCAGGCCCCACGGTAGAGCCACACCCAGCAGTCTTTCATGAAATTCTTATGCTTTAGCCGCCCAACGGCCGCCTCGATGGCATCCCAGCACACTTTGTGGGTGCCGTGCGGGTCGGCAAAATCGCCCGCCGCGTAGATTTGGTGCGGCTTGATTTCCTTGATCATATCTTCGATAATGACGATGTCCTCCTCACCGAGCGGCTTCTTCTGCACCGTCCCCGATTCGTAGAAGGGCAAATCCAGAAAATGCACCTGCGCATCGGGTACGCCCACAAAGCGGCAGGTGGCCTTGGCCTCGCCGCGGCGGATGAGGCCCTTGACGTGTCGCACCTCGGGCGTGTCCATTTCGCTGTCTTTTTTGGTTTTCAAAAACTCCTTGGCGTCGTGGAAAATCTTGTTCGTAATATCCGTATTCTCGATGGAGAAACGTTTGTTAAAATCCACCACGAAATCAATGAAGCGCAGGGCTTCGTCGTCGGCCACGGCGATGTTTCCCGAGGTCTGGTAGGCAACGTGTACCTCATGATTCTGGTCCACGAGCCGCTGGAACGTACCGCCCATCGAGATGATGTCGTCGTCGGGGTGCGGACTGAAAATGATGATTTTCTTGCGGGCCGGATCCTTGCGCTCGGGGCGGTTGGTGTCGTCAGCGTCGGGTTTGCCACCGGGCCAGCCCGTGATGGTGTGCTGTAACTGATTGAAAATGTCGATGTTAATCTCGTAGCCCGCGCCTGACTGCGCCAGCAAGTCGCTCATACCGTTGTCGTTGTAATCCTTATCGGTCAGTTTCAGAATTGGCTTGTCCAGGCTCTGCGAGAGGTGCGTGACGGCTTTTTTAACCATCTTGTTATCCCAAACCACCGAATCCACCGCCCAGGGCGTCTTCATGCGAGTCAGTTCGGAAGCCGCCCGGTCGTCGATGACGAATGTGACGTTGGGGTGGGCCTGTAGGTAAGACGCCGGGTTGCGCTCGGTCACGGGACCCTCCACCGCGCTGCGTAGCACTGGCGCCTTACGCTCGCCCCAGGCCAGCAGCACGATGCGCTTGGCGCTCATGATGGGCGCAATGCCCATAGTGATGGCTTTGCGTGGTACCTGCGACAGGCCGCCGAATTCCATAGCAGCGGCGGCGCGGGTCGAGTGATCGAGGGCGATCAGCCGGGTACGGGCGTTGATGAGCGAGCCGGGTTCGTTGAACCCCACGTGGCCATTGCCGCCGATGCCGAGTAGCTGAAAATCAAGGCCACCCGCCTGCGTGATCATGTTTTCGTAGGCCCGGCAGTGTTCTTTAATCTGCGATGGCGGAATGGTACCATCGGGCAGGAAATAATTTTCCTTGGGAATATCCACCAAATCGAACAACTGCTCCTTCATGAACCGATGGTAGCTGTAGATGGAATCCGGCTCCATCGGGTAGTACTCGTCGAGGTTGAAGGAAACGACATTCCTGAAACTCAGCCCCTCCTCGCGGTGCATTCGCACCAACTCGGCGTACACCGTTTTGGGCGACGAACCCGTGGCCAGTCCCAGAACGCAGGGTTTGTTGTCGCGCTGCTTATCGCGGATGAGGTCGGCAATTTCGTGCGCTACCGCTTGGGACGCCGCCCGGGAATCCTCGTAAATGTGGGTAGGGATTTTTTCGTAAGTGATCGGCTGGCCAATGCTGCCATTGCTGGTAATGGTCGCGTCTTGATCAGCGGCTTGC
>JBBSKK010000232.1:0-5759 GCA_038256395.1 Cytophagales bacterium
AGATCGTTAAGCGGGGCCTTTTTGAGGCTTCAAGTTCTTTGATATGCTGTTCAAACGCGCAAGGCGTCAGATTTCCCAGTGCCGAATGGGGCCTCAGGGTGTTGTAAGTGCTTATGGTCCGATCGAGTTCCTTCAAATGCTGGCCGAAGGTGGTGATGTAGCGGTGAACCAAGTACTGGTTCTTGATGGTTCCGTTCACCCGCTCAATATGAGCATTTTCGTAGACCTGATCGCACATGCTGATGCGGACGTTGGCCCCCTCGAGCAGGCCCACGTAGTCATCGCTGACGTATTGCCCCCCCCTGTCAGAGTGGTGGATGAGCCCGTGATGGAAATCAGTCGTCTTCCTGGTATGAAAGGCCATCTTCAAGGCCCGGATGTTGTTAGCGGCCCGCATGTTGTCGGCCACTGAATGACCGATGATGCGCCTGGAATACACATCGAGAATCAGGACGATATAGAAGAACTGGCCGTTGAGATCAAAGTACGTTATGTCGCTGGTCCAGAGCTGGTCGGTGCCGTCTAGTGTCTTGTCGGTCAACAGGTTGCGGTAGCGGCTGTACGGGCTTGAAAACGTCGTCCGGGTCTTGTTGCGGAACACTTTGGTCCGAAAGCCATACTTGAGGCCGATGCTGATGAAGGCGTCGCGCCCCACAGATTCGGGCCGGTGGTGCTCGTACATCGTGCGCAGGCCCATCCCCGGGTGAATCTCGCGCAACTGTAGCATCAGGCCCACGACCACGCGCTCCTGCTGCTGGCAGGCCCGCTGGCGCTGCATGGACTGGTGGTGCGCTTGCTTACTGATGCCACAATGTGAGTAAATCCGGTTCATCGAATGGGGGTGTTTGGCTAGGTTGTGCCGGTAGAACTCTACGGTCTGGGGCTGAAATTTTTACGGTTCGCCGTTGCGATTTAGATCCACCGACAGCTCTCGCGAGGCGATCTCGATGAGTTTCTCCTGGAAATCGATGGCCAGCTGCTTTTGGCCCACGATCCGCTCCAGTTCCGCGATGCGGGCCAGCAGGGTTTTGACCTTATCGGCCTCACTGTCTTTCTGTACGACCATTGTTGCGCCTTTTTGGTGATCCGGTGAGTATTTGTAGACCCACAAATATACCGCCCAGGGACGGACATCCCACAGGCGGCTCAGTTCCAGCACGGTGATCTTGCCGGATGTGATCTCGGCCACCTTTTCGCGTTTGAATGCTTCACTGAACACCCGGCGTTTACGGAATTCGAATTTTGTGCTTTTTCCGTTTTTTACAGTAGATTTTCCCATTGTCATAAGTTGATTTGTGGTCAACCTATTTTAGGCAATGACATTGAAAAACACAATCTCGTCGGCGAACCGATCCAAAGTCCAAAATCCAATCGCATCGGCGAACCGATCCAATATCTAACTTAAAACGACACATTTAAGCCAAGCAGGAAATTGCGCGATACGGGCATATAGCCGCCGTCGAAGCCTAGCGTGCTGTCCGCCCCGGTCTGAATCTCGGGGTTGAGGCCCGAGTACTTCGTGAGCGTGAGAATATTCTGGCCCTGCAGGAACAACTGTAGGTTTGAGAACCCGATTCTAATCGTCAGGTTGCGGGGCAGCGTGTAGGTCAACTGCACGTTCTTCAACCGGAAATACGTGCCCTTCTCAAGCAGGTAAGTCGAGGGACGGCTGCTGATCTGGTCGTTGGCGTCGGGGATGGGCGTGGTGCCGCCGGGATTAGAGGGCTGCCAGGCTTCGTAGAGCGCGCGCGTCGAGCGGTTGCCCTGGAAGGTGTTGAAGTCAGCAAAGAAGCGGGTGTAGGTAAAGATGTCGTTGCCCACCACACCGTTGCCGAACAACGTCAGGTCGAAGGCCTTGTAGCCCACGTTGAGGTTGATGCCGTAGTTGAACTTCGGGTGCGGGTTGCCAATGATGCCCCGGTCGTCGGAGTTGATGACACCGTCGTTATTGATGTGGGCAATCTTGAACTTGCCCGGCTTGTTGTAAGTGCCGTATGGCGCCCAGGCATCGACCTCTGCTTGTGTTTGGAAAATACCCAGCACCGTAAGGCCGTAGTAAGAAGAGAGCGGCAAGCCGGCCTGCGTGAGCGTCACGGCGTCGGTACGCGAGCCGTAGCCGAAGAATTTAGTGTTTTCACTTTCAGTCAACTTGATTACCTCGTTACGGTACATGGAGTAGTTGGCCCCGATGGAATAGCGAAGATCGCCGCCCATCAGGCTGTTACGGTAGCTGATTCCCAGGTCGATGCCCTTGTTATTCATCTCACCCACGTTGAAAGAAGGCGCACTGGCGTCGCCCACGGTGTAGGTCAATGGAATGGAAAAGAGCATATCGCTGGTGCGACGGTTCCAGAAATCGAGTTCCACCGTCAGGGCGCTGTTGAACAGCGTGGCGTCCAGCCCAAGGTTGTTGGAAGTAGTTGTCTCCCACTTGGCGTTGGGGTTGCCCAGCGATGCGGCATCGTAGCCGATGGTCGGTTGGCTGCCCGAGCCGTCGATGGGGTAGCCCGCGTGGAAGATGTCGGAGCGGTAGGTCGTGTAGGCGTTATAGTCACCGATCTTCTGGTTTCCTGTCTGGCCCCAGCCGTAACGTAGCTTCATGTCGTTGATCCAACTCACGCCTTTGAGGAAACCTTCCTCCGATACCCGCCAGCCGAGACTGAATGCCGGAAAGGTGGCGCTCCGCGACGCACTCAGGAAGCGCGAGGAGGCGTCGTTCCGAAGGATAGCCTGAAACAAGTACTTGTCCTTATAGGAATAGTTGGCTTTGCCGAAGAGGGAGAACAGCGAGTAGTCGCGGTTCACGCCGCCATAGTTCGAGGCTTTGGTGGCGTCGCCCAGGCTCAGGTAGCTGATGATGGACGGAATCTTGAAGGCATAGCCGTTGCGGGAAGCGCCGAATGACTCGCGGATGGCTTCTGTTCCCACGTAAGCATTGAATTGGTGGTCGGTGCCCAACTGCTTTGGATACGACAGCGTATTGGTCCACACCCACTGGTAGTAATATTCGTCCGTCGAGGTGGAGCTATTGTTGAAGCTGCCCTCCACGTATTCGGGGTTGGCGCGGCCAAGGTAGCGGCCCCGGATGCTTTCGCCATCGATTCCCAGACTGGTTTTTAGCGTCAGGTTGGGGATAAGGTCGTATTCGCCGTACACGTTACAGAATATACGCAGCCGCATGGTGCGGTTATCCTGCTGCCGCGACAGCGTGGCGTAAGGGTTGGAGTTGTTGCCCAGGTTCAAGCCGCGCGATCCGGCGAAATTGCCCGCGATGTCATACACAGGCAGCAGCGGGTGGTGTTTGTAAGAGCCCGAGACCGCATTCTGCTCCTGGTTGTTGCCGAAGCCGCCCTTTCGGTTATCGAAAGAAACGGATAGGTTTTCGCCGATGCGCAATTTTTTATTCAAACCAGCGAACTCCGTATTGGCCCGGATCGTGTAGCGGTCATAGCCAATGAACTTCACCACACCGTCCTGGCTGAAATAACCCAGCGAAATGGCGTAGCGCCCGTTCTCGGTACCACCAGTGGCCCCCACCTGATAGTTCTGGATGGGCGCGGACTGGGTCTGCTCCTTCCACCAGTCGGTATCGGCAGACTTGGTGATGGCGTAAATGTTACCCGGCCTTAGTGAGTAACGGTCAGGATTTACTTCCGGCGTGCCCTCCTTACCCGCGCTTGGGAACACATAATCGGGAATCGTCACCTGCCCGTTGGGGCCGAAGGTGTACTGTCCGTGCGTAGGGGCTTTGCCTGCATACTTGTCAGCCAGGTACAAGTACTCGCCCAATTCCCTGGCGTTCAGGACATCGGGACTGCGCGAGGGCGTCTGGATGCCGTAGTAGTAGTTGAAAGAAATGACGGGCTTGCCTATTCTGCCCCGTTTAGTGGTAACAATGACCACACCCTTGGCCGCCCGTGATCCGTAGATAGAAGCCGAGGAGGCGTCTTTCAAAATCTGGATTGTCTCGATGTCGTTCGGGTTCAGGTTGCCCGAGTTCTCGGTCGGCACGCCGTCGATGATAAACAGCGGATCGTTATTGCCGATGGTACCGAAGCCTCGTATACGCACGGTGGCGTTGCCGCCGGGCGTAGCGTCATTGACTACGTTCAGGCCCGAGGCCCGGCCCTGTAACTGCTGGGCAAAAGTGGTGGCGGGCACCGCCTTCAGATCCTGGGCGTTCACGGTGGTGACCGCCCCGGTGATGTCCCGCTTAGACTGCGAGCCGTAGCCCGTTACGATTACTTCCGAGAGCGCATTGACGTCGCTGTCGAGTTGCACGTCGATAATGGACTAATTGCCAATGGCTACTTCCTTATTCTGGTAGCCGATAAAGGAGAAAACCAGGGCCGTAGCGCCCGGGCCGAGCCGGACGGAATACGTACCGTCGGCCCCGGTGGTGGTACCGGTCAGGGAAGAGCTGCCCTTCACGGTGACCGTGGCCCCCGGCAGGCCCGAACCCGACAGGTCGTCGATTACTTTGCCCGTGATCGTTCGATCCTGGGCGTAGGCCGTTTGGAAAAGCAGCATTAAGAGCAGGCATAAGGAAGCCCTGCTACCAAAAATCTGGTAACTTTTTTACATGATAAGTTAGTTAGGTAAGAGAATGGTTGATGCTGCAAAAGTAATATTTATCCTAATAAAATTCTATTCGACTTATTAAAATGTTATTAAAAAACTATTATTTTGAATTTTTGTGAAATTTTCGTACGGAAAAGAGTCGATGCAAAAGGATATTTTTAATTATTTTCGTAAAATGTCAAAATAACAATTATAGTGCGCTATTAATGGTTACAGTAACCAAGGGGCAAAGTAGAATACGATTTGCTTCGTCTTTGTCTTACTTAATTCGTCTTTTCTTGTTAAATTGATACTTGTCAGCCATGAAAAGTTTCCTGCTACTGTCTCTGACCCTCACCATCCTCACCGCCTGCGGCCAAAAAAATGCCACGCCCGCTCCTGACCCCAACACCAAGCCCCTCACCGGAAAACTAGCCGACCTCAAGCGCCCGCACCCGCGCCTGTTGCTGCTGAAAGGCGAGGAAAAAGGCCTTTTGCAAAAAATCCAAGGCGATAAGTCGCTCAAAAACATTCACGACGCCATTCTGGCCGAGGGCGACCGCCTCGTCAACCAGCCGCCCGTGGAGCGGATTCTTATCGGTCGGCGGCTGCTCGACAAGTCGCGGGAGGCACTGCGGCGCATTTTCCTGCTTGCTTACGCCTACCGAACTACGGGCGACAAAAAGTACCTGCAACGCGCCGAAAAAGAAATGCTTGCCGTGGCCGACTTCTCCGACTGGAACCCCAGTCACTTCCTCGACGTGGCCGAAATGACCATGGCCGTGGCCATAGGCTACGACTGGCTCTATGAAGATCTTCCCGAAAGTTCCCGGCAGAAAGTAAGGGAAGCCATCCTCAAAAAAGGTCTCGAGCCTTCCTATAACAAAGATTACAACTGGTTCCTGACTGCCGAGCATAACTGGAACCAGGTGTGTAACGCCGGGATGACCTTCGGCGCGCTGGCCATCGCCGAACACGAGCCGGAACTCGCCGAGCGCACCCTCGAACGCGCCCTGGAAAGCATCCCGAAAGCCATGGAACCTTATGGTCCCGACGGCGGCTATCCCGAAGGTTTTGGGTATTGGGAGTACGGCACGAGCTTCAATGTGCTTTTCCTGAGTGCTTTGGAAAAAGCTTTGGGAACGGACTATGGTCTTTCGCAGACGCCCGGCTTTTTGAAGACGGCAGATTTCGAGCAG
>JBBSKK010000233.1:0-5759 GCA_038256395.1 Cytophagales bacterium
TCGGGTTCGGCCCGCGAGGAAATCCGGGAAGCCATCGAGTACGGCGCGGTCAAGATGAACATCGACACCGATATGCAGTGGGCCACCTGGGAGGGCATCTTGAAATACTACCACAAAACGGAGCATTACCTCCAAACCCAGCTCGGCAACCCCGATGGCGAAGGCTCACCCAACAAAAAGTACTACGACCCGCGCGCGTGGCTCCGCAAAGGCGAGGAGAGCATGGTGGCGCGGCTGAAAGTGGCGTTCGAAGACTTGAACTGCATCGACCGCCTCGCCTAAGATAAGACAATCCCAAAGCAGGCAGCCTAACTAAAAAAGCCAGTCGATCAAATCGACTGGCTTTTTGTTTTTCAAAGACAAAGAAATAATCTTAGTGGATTGAAAAACAGATCGTTGAATCAGAAAATAATTCCTTATTCACATTTGCTATACACATTCTCGGCCCCGAAGAAAGTCAATATCAGTTGGTCGTCCGTTATTTTTTGTAGCCCAAAAGTCCGGGTGCCGCTGTTGTTAGTACCTGCTTGAATGATTTCAATCGTCTTCTCGTCGGCAGAAAGCGTCCATCGGCCCGTTTGGATATCACCATCTTGCCGTTCCTGCACGGCTCCGTCGGCGTTAAAGTTCAAATCTTTGAGCAATTTTGTATCGTGGCACCACCATTTGGAAGAAAGCTTCGTTCTAACGTCCGGCTCGACGTCTTTCTTTTTACAGGAAAACAGGAACGCCAGGCTGAAGAGGAGCATCCAACTGGTAAGGATTTTAATTTTCATGGGCTGTACTTTTTAAAAATGGGGATTGTTTTCAAAAAAACGAAACATCTCCCCAAAAGTTATAATTGCTGCATCGAATTATGATTAGTTACGTCATTTCTGCGGCCGCTGCTTCGGGCAGATCTGCGGGTTTCTTCCCCCAGAAACTGGCCAGAATCGATCCCGTGATGTTCATAATCGGCCCGAATAAGGCGGGTGCCAGACCCACTGTGGCTACCTTACCCATTTGCAGAGCCAGCCCCGACGCCAGGCCGCCGTTCTGCAAACCTACTTCCAAGGATACTGTGCGACAGTCTTGCTCGGGCAATCGCATCAGCTTGGCCATGCCGTAGCCCAGGGCGTAGCCCAGCAGGTTATGAGCGAGCGTACAGGCCACCAGCGCGACGCCGATCGTCAGCAGACTCTCGCGCCCGGCGGCGGTAATGATGCAGATGATTAGGGCAATGCCGATCATCGACACCAGCGGCATATAGCGGTTGAGCCAAACGGCTTGTTTGCGGAAGATATAGTTAACCAGCAAACCCAAACCAATGGGCAGGATGATCATTTTCAGAATATCGACCATCATTTTCAGGAAATCCACCTCCACCATTTCCCCCGCCAGCCACTTCATCAGGGCGGGTGTCAATAGTGGTGCGAGCAAAGTAGCCACAGCGGTGATAGTGAGCGACAGGGCGACGTTGGCCTTGGCAATGTAAGCCATCACGTTGGAAGCCAGCCCGCTGGGCGAACTACCTACCAGAATCACCCCGGCGGCCACTTCGGGCGGAAAATCAAAGCTCGTGGCCAGGGTATAACCCACCACGGGCATGATCGAGAACTGGCAGAGAATACCGATAAAAACCGAGCGCGGATTCTTGACGACGCCCTCGAAGTCTTTCAAACCCATTGTGGTACCCATGCCGAACATGATAATCATCAGCAGCGGCACAATCAAGTTTTTGAGTTCATAACCCGCAATGACCGTGAAGGGGCCGGGGAAGATCATCGCCAGCGTGGCCGCGACGATGATGGAGAGCGTGTAGAGGTAGGATTTCATCTTTATCTGTTCAGGCCGGGCCGCCGACGGTCAGCCGCTGCTGTGCGGTTCAACGATTTGGCAGGAAAAGAAAGGCGGTTGGAGAAACTACTTATTCTTCCCTTGGGCGAACACACGGGTTCGCAGGTACGCCTGTCCGGCCCTACTGGTTTGTCCGATGGCTGACGCACGAAGGGCGAACACATAGGTTCGCCCCTACTGATGATCCTTTCCTCCCTTCCTCCTGTTATCCTTTCCTCCTTTTATCATTGTTGCGCCAACAGAAACAGCACCGCCATCCGCACGGCCACGCCGTTCTCCACCTGGTTTAGGATAATCGAATGCGCCGAATCGGCGGCGTCGGACGAGAGTTCGACGCCTCGGTTGATGGGGCCGGGGTGCATCAGCACGATTTCGCGATCGAGTTCGTCGAGCATGGCTTTGTCGATGCCAAAGTAAAGCGAGTACTCGCGCAGAGAAGGGAAGTACTTGATCTGCTGCCGTTCCAGTTGGATGCGCAGCACGTTGGCCACGTCGCACCAGCGCAGGGCGGCCCGCACATCATGGCCCACTTTCAAGCCCAGCTCGGGCAGGTACTTAGGGATGAGCGTCGTTGGCCCGCAGACCATGACTTCCGCCCCTAGTTTTTGCAAACAAAAAATATTGGAAAGCGCCACCCGCGAATGCAGGATGTCGCCGATAATAGCGATTTTCTTACCCCGCAAATCGCCCAGTTTCTCGCGCATCGAGAAGGCGTCGAGCAGGGCCTGCGTGGGGTGTTCGTGGGTGCCGTCGCCGGCGTTGATGACATTGGCCGGGATGCGGGTTGCGAGGTAGTGCGCCGCGCCCGGACTGCTGTGGCGGATCACGATCATGTCCACTTTCATGGCCAGGATGTTGTTGACCGTGTCGAGCAGCGTTTCGCCCTTGGTGACCGAACTACCCGAGGCCGAGAAGTTCACGACATCGGCCGAAAGGCGCTTTTCGGCGAGTTCAAAGGAAAGGCGGGTGCGGGTGGAGTTCTCGAAGAAGACGTTGGCGATGGTAATGTCGCGCAGGGAGGGAACTTTCTTGATCGGGCGATTGATGACTTCTTTAAACTGGGTAGCAGTATCGAGAATCGTGTGAATATCCGTTTCGTTCAGATTCTTGATCCCTAACAAATGCCGAACCGAGAGTTGTGCCATCGTCTTTTTGTGAGAAAGTTTGGCAAAGATAAAAAAAATGGAGACTCAAAGACGCCAGCCAAAGTGAAAGCCCGCTGAGAAACTGGGTAACGGACCGTACCTACCGATGCGGTCGGTGCGAAAGTCGAAGAAGTTTCCATTATTAACGTTTCGGCGGGTATCCTGCGGTAGTCCCAGATACCTGACGTTCAGCGCCCGAATGCCACCACCCACGTAAGTATCGAACGTCATGCGTTCGCTCATGGTAAACTGCCAGCCCCACTTGACGTGGAAGGCACTGACAAAGCGGCCCAAATGCGTAGTGCGATTTTGAAAATAAGCGCAGGGGCCGAATGGCCCGTTGGTGCAGTCCACGCCTACGCTTTCGTATTTTTCCTCGCTGTTTTTTTTGAATAAATATTCCCCGGCCAGGTAAGGGCTATTCCGGTTCTGCTGCCGAAAATAGTAGCGGATCTGGCTACGGAAACGCCAGGTTTCACGGTCGGGGTGTTGCTTGCGCTCGCCGTACCAGAGGTTGAAGGCCGAGTGTCCGTAGCCCAGTTCCTGCTGCACCGTCCAGGCCGGATTGCGCAGCGGCACCTCCAAGCCAACCTGCACCGTATTGTCCAGATCGAACAACGCCAGCGGCGTTATTTTCAAAATAATGATCGAACCCAGCGTGTCAGGCTTGGGGATTTGGGCGTAGCTGACCGTTCCGACAAAAGCCAGCAAAAGTGGCAGACAGTATTTTCTCATTCCACCGGAATTTTGCTCAACAAATCGAACTGATCCTTATCGTCATAGCGGTACTGAAAAATCCCTTTCTCGCCCGTAATAATAAGTGTGGAGCGATAGGGAATCACATCGTAGGTGGGAATATCGCCCCGAAATTCCTTCAAAACGGGCTTCGCCGGGTCGGAAATATCGAACAGCTTCAAGCCCCGGCTGCCTTCACCCACGAACAGTCGGTTGCCGTCTATCCCTAAGCCGTAGGGCGACTCCATTGGCGTAGTGGTCAGCATTCGGGGGGCCGAAAGGTTGGAAATATCCACGACATCGAGCGAAGAGAGCGACGTGAAGCGCCGACAGGCCGAGCCGTTTCGCAGCGTCACGTAGGCATAGTTGCCTTGCACCACCACCGGGTCGCAGCTTTGAACGTGCGAGTAAAAGCTGAGCTGGCGCGGGGCCTTGGGGTCGGAGTTATCGAAGATGTACATCCCGTTGGTCGACCCGATGAATAAATTGTTTTTGTAAGGAAAAATGGTCTCGATGCCCACGCCTAAATCCCGCTTGGTAATTCTGCTGGGCTGGTCAGGCTGGGTGATGTCATAGACTTCCAGGCTCTGCATCGTGGCGATATAAAGCGTGTTGCCCGTAATGGCAAACCGCGCCATCGACCCGCCCACGCCCGTCTGCGAGCCGGGCGAAATATCAGCCGACTTAGACCCTGCATCGCAGCCCCAGAACACCACCGCCACCAAAAGAGCGAAAAGGTTCGGACAAATTTGTATGATTCTAGTTTTCATTTTAATCTAAATTTTGATATATGAGATTAACTCCCTCATTTTCAACACTGCACTTTTTCTGTCACTCTGAGCGTAGTCGAAGAGCAACTCTCAACTAAATTAACGGAAACACGCGGGCGGCGAACTCATCGAAACTTTCTCCCAGGCGACGATAGTGCCTTTCTTACTATCGGGACACTCGAAATAAACTTGCTGCAGCGAGGGATAATTTTGCGGCGGAATGGCGTCTATGATGCGCTTCACCACTTTGATGCTGGTCGGATCGCCGATGTCCAGCACTACGAGGTCGGTAGCGTTGTCGGCGTAGAGGTAGCGGCCCTTGGCGGCGATGTCGTTGTTGCCGGGAATTTTCAGGAATGAAATCTTGCGGGGTTTGGCCGGATCGGCGTTGTCGATTACGTGCAAGCCTTCGCCCTGCTCATTCACAAACAGATAGTTGCCCTGCACGTAAATCTTGCCCGGCTTGCGCAGGGCGCGGGCCGATTGGGTTTCGATTTTGGCAAGTTCCTCGGCGGTGGCGTACACCGCCCGGTAGCCCGTGCCGTCGAAGGCCGGGCCACCCGTCGTGCGATCCACGGGCGGGTCGCAGGCGATCAGGCCCAGCAATAGGCCGAGTGTCAGGATTGGGGGTATTTTCATCATAGCATGATTGGTTTTTGGTGGGTAGATACCCTTTCGGCGGAAATGGTTGGAAAGGTGAGGAAAAATTTGAGCCAAAAAAATATTTTCGATCAATCTGGCATCCTGAGCAGTTTTGAAAAAAAATTAATAAAAAATTAACAGAATGAAAGAGTATAATTTAAAGAAATCGCAGTTAGTTTGCTATTCTTAAATAAGTGCTGACATGAACGTCTAAAATTGATGTCAATAAGTTTAATGTAAACCACCTAACACGCTTGCAAAACAGATTTAAAACCTTCAAACAAAAAACAATGAAACACAACTTTTCCCCACCCGGCAAAAGGCTCCCCGCTCGCGGAAGCTTGTTTGCCTCCACCAGTCTCCTACTCCTGATGGGAGTAGTATTGAGCGGCCCTGCCGCTGAGGCTCACGCGGCGATGCCAGTCGCCGCTATCGAAAACGTCGCAGTTATCGACAAAACCATTCAAGGCCGCATAACCGACTCAGAAACGGGTGACGGACTTCCAGGTGTCAACATAGTGGTGAAAGGCACCAGCGTGGGCACTACCACTAATGCACAAGGCAGCTTTAATATAGTAGTGCCCAATAATGCTGCAAAACTCGTATTCAGTTTTGTGGGCTATTTGAGCCA
>JBBSKK010000234.1:0-5751 GCA_038256395.1 Cytophagales bacterium
CGGCACCTGACCACCGCCTGGGGGCGTGACTACGGTGACGTACCGCCGCTGCGGGGAATATTATCGGGTTCGGGAAGGCAAAGGTTGAAAGTGGAGGTGGATGTGCTGCCCATTACGGGGTGAATGGGAAAGTCAGGGTTTATCCGCCAGGGTAGTAAGCAGTAAACCTACTCCTCCGCTTTCCACGCGGGGCGCGTTAGCGTGGGTTAGTCGCCCGGTTTTGTCGAAAATCATGTAGCGGGGTATGCTGCTGAGTTTGTTTTGTTTCAGGAAGTCTGAGGTCTTGGCGTTCACGATCAGGTAATTTTCGGAGTAGTTGGCTAACTTTTCGGCGGTACTGGCTTTTTTCCAGGGTGTAATGCTACCGTCGATGGAGAGGTACACGAACACTACATCTTTCCCTTTCAGCGCCTTGCGCAGGTCGGCGGAGGCGGGCATGGCCCCGCGGCAGGGGCCACACCAACTGGCCCAGAAATCGACGTAAATCACTTTTCCATTATGTCGCGCCTTCACGTCTTCAAAGGTCAGCTTTTTGCCGCCGAGGTCGGTCAATACTACCGAGGCCGTTTCGCTGCGGCGGTCGTCGAATTCCAGTGCGAAGTCGTTTCTGACCGAGTTGACCAGGCTGGTATCATTTACTTTGGTTTCGTATTTTTTGAAGTAGGCGATGAAGTCGTCGTGCGAGAAAGTGCCTTGAATGCGCTTGATTTCTTTGGTGAGAAGGTAGTTGCGGTCTTTTTCGGGAAATAAGGCGGAAGTGTCGATTTGGTCGAAGCTTTGTTTGTAGTTGGGGGGGCTTGGTTTATTGTTATCAACCAAATCGACCTTTTCTTCAATGTACTGTTGTGATACAGCTTCCAGGAACTGCTGATAGTAGACTTCTGGATACCCAAAACGATTTAGCTGATGTGCTTTCAGTATAGCAGTGATTTGCGGCTTGTCGAGATGATCGGTTTGTAAATCCAGCAGATGCCCGAGATACTTGTTTCGCTCTTTGTAAAAGTAATAAGGAACGGTTGAAATTTCTTTAAAAGATTTTAGAGAATCGAGTAAACGGTTTTCATTGCTCAAATAATCTTTCGATTCAGGGTAAAGCTCGTTTCTGAACCTTGCCATACTACGAAGTTTTTCGTCGTTCTTTTGTTTAAAAGTTAGGCCTTTATCCTTATTCAACATATTCTTATCTGAAAAGTAGGATGCCATAGATAAAGCGTAGACTCCCAGGTATTTTCCTAAAGGTGAGTATCTATCTCGTTTTAAGGACGCACTAGCTAAGCTATCGAAATTAGTATCAAACTTTAAAGTTTTCCGGTTTTGAAAAGTGAGTCTAGGTCCGTTAATCATATATTCTACCTGAACGGAATCCCCTTTTTGCAAAATGTACTCGTTAACATCAAAGTAATTGACAAAATGCCTGAAAATTGAGAAATCTTTTGCCGGGACTACAGTAAGCGTGTCGAAAATCAAGTCGGGTTTATCGGGCAAATATTTCATATATGCTTCAGTATCATCGAAAAATAAAATGGCTAGATTCATCTTGCCAATCCAAGTCGAATCATTTTTCTTAGCCATGAAAAAGTGATGACGGGCATCAATGTCGCTCGGGTTCTTGAATGACACTACAACCGAACCTTCGCCGACTACGATGTTTTCCGCTGCGTCGTCTTCCTTATCATCGGAGACGCAGGACAAAAGGGCAAACGACAAGCTGAGCAGCAGGAATAGGGCAGTTTTCATGGCGTTTAGGATTTTGAAAGATTGGATTGAATTGGCTGACGGTAGGCTTGGGTACCCACCACAAAACAAAACTAAGCAAATAGTCTTAAAAAACTAATTCGGTAGTTGAATTTTTTTTCAGAACTACAGAATAAGGCCATTTGCTGACTTGTCGCTACCATTCGGCAGTTGAAGCCGGTTATTCCCTTTATTAGGAACAAATCTTACAATGCCCCCCAAGAATTCTGTAACGAACTCTTGCCAAATTTTCCCGACCTTTGCCCCCAACAAAAGAAACCACAAGCCATGAAAACCCTGAAATTCAAAACCAATATCAAGTGCGGAGCCTGCGTGGCCACCGTTACGCCCCACCTCACCGGAGCCGAAGGCATCGAAAACTGGCAGGTGGATTTGCAAGACCCTAACCGTACGCTCACTGTCGAAACCGACAAATCGGAGAGCGAAGTAGCCGAACTCGTCAAAGCAGCGGGCTACCAAGCCGAACCAATCGCCTGATTGGCACAAAAATTGCCCTGAACTATTTGCGCTTCAAATTGTTGACCAATAAATAATAGCCCCTGTCAGGCTGAGCGAATAACTGCTTGTCAGGCTGAGCGTAGTCGAATCCCGAAGCGATTTATGATCAAAAGCAAACCATACAGACTCTTCACCATTATCATGGCCTTCGTCGTGTTGCTGAGCAGCACGGGTTTTGGTCTGGTGGAGCATAGCTGTATGATGCGCGGCAAGTCGGTGGCGATGGCAGCCGTGGGCAAAGCGGATTCGGGCTGTAAAATGTGTAAGTCAGCGACGCCTTCGGGGGTTCGAGTCTCTTCCTCTCTGCAATTCAAGACAAAGGCTTGTTGCGAAGAAAGCCAGCAGTTTCAGAAGTTAGAAATCGTTAACTCTACAGCCTCGGGGGTTAACGTCCTTAAAGATTGGCCCTTGTTGGCAGCATTGGGCGAACACACAGGTTCGCCCCTACGGTTGTTTTCTTTCCTCCTTTCCTCCTCTTCTCCTTCCTCCTCTAAGACTTTCTCCTCGCTGCTTCATGGAAGAACTATGCTTCTGTTCGTCCAGTGTTTTTTGATTTAGAATTACTATTTGATTGATAGTGAGTTTTTAAACTCAATTTTTTGTCTTTCATTTAGTGAAACTATTTCATGAAAATCCAATTTTCTTTTCTCATAGTTACGGTACTTCTCTCGCTTTTGGCGGGCGCGGTGGCGGCGCAGGGCGTGACCGGAACGGTGTACGAACTCGCGGACGCCAGTGCGCAAAAGTCCCCGTTGCCCGGTGCCAACGTCTATTGGTCAGGTACTACACTCGGGGCAGTCACCGATCCGGACGGGCGGTTCTCTATTCCACGCTCCACGCAGTCCACCCAACTGGTCGTTAGTTTTGTCGGCTACCAAAACGACACCTTAAAAACCGCGGCGGGGAGCGAGGTGGAGTTTGTGCTGCGCTCGGCGCAGTCGCTGGATGAAGTGGTGATTCAGGGCGGCTCCTCGACTATCGACCGCCTTTCGCCAATCCAAACGGAGATTATCACCAGCCGGGCTTTGGCCAAAGCGGCCTGTTGTAATCTATCCGAAAGCTTCGAGACCAACGCCTCTATTTCGGTATCATATAGTGATGCCGTGACGGGCTCGAAGCAGATTCAAATGCTGGGCCTGAACGGTACTTACATCCAAACTAACGTCGAGAACATTCCTAGTATTCGGGGACTGGCGACGACTTTTGGCCTTAACTTCATACCCGGTACCTGGATTCAGTCCATCGACATCGGGAAGGGCGCGGGGTCAGTCGTGAACGGCTACGAGTCGATGACGGGGCAAATCAACGTGGAACTACAAGCGCCCGATAGCCGCGAGAAGCTGTACGCCAACGCCTACGTCAACAACTTTGGTCGCGCCGAACTGAACCTCAACCTGGCCCACAAGCTCAACGATAAGTGGAGCGCCGGACTGCTGACCCACGCCAGCACCCTTCGCAACCGCGTGGACAACAACGGCGACGGTTTTCTGGATCTGCCGCTCTATACGCAGTTCAATGCCGTGCAGCGCTGGAAGTACCAGGGCGAGCGGTTTATGGCGCAGTTTGGTGTAAAGGCCCTGCACGAAGATCGCACGGGCGGGCAAACCAATTTCGACCCCGAGCTGCGTGGTCAGAATGGCCCGAATGGCCCGAATGGTTCTCCGCTCTATGGTTTTGGGGCAAAAATCAATCGGCTGGAAGTTTTTTCCAAAACCGCCAAACTTTTTCCCAACCAGCCTTACAAAGGTTTGGGCCTAATCTTGAACGCTTCCGTCCATGACCAGCAATCGTACTTTGGCTTTACGCCCTACAACGGTCGGCAGCATACGCTGTACGGAAATCTGATTTATCAGTCCATCATCGGGAACACCAACCATAGCTTCAAAACGGGTGTGAGCTATCTTTTAGACGATTACAACGAGTTTTATAAGGACACGACGATGCTCAGGACCGAGTCGGTGCCGGGAGCATTTTTTGAATACACCTATCAAAATCTTGACAAGTTTACGCTGGTGGCGGGTTCGCGGGTGGATTTTCACAATTTGTACGGGACGCAGTTTACGCCCCGGTTGCACCTGAAGTACCAACTCGACAACAACACGGCTCTGCGGCTGTCGGCGGGTCGCGGCTTCCGGGTCGCCAATCCGCTGGCCGAGTACTTTGGCAATCTGGTGAGTTCGCGGGAGGTGGTTTTTCGGGAGAAAATCCGGCCCGAGGTTTCGTGGAACTACGGCGCGAGTCTAACGCGAGACATTCAATTGTTCGGAGCGCAGGGGACGCTGGTGTTGGACTACTACCGCACTAATTTCCAAAACCAACTCATCGCCGACTTGGAGCATCCGGGATTCCTATATTTTTACAATTTACAAGATAAAGCCTTCGCCAACAGCTTCCAGGCCGAGGTGAACCTGACGCCCATCGAGCGGCTGGAATTCAAACTGGCCTACCGCCTGTTCGACGTGAAGCAGACGTTGGGCGAACCCTTCGGCGAAAGCGTGCTGCTGCCTCGCATGATGGTCAATCGTGACCGGGTGCTGTTCAACGTCGGATACGCGCTGCCCTACGACAAGTGGAAGTTCGACTTCACGACGCAGTGGAACGGCAAGCGCCGCATCCCGAATCTCGATCCCGGCTATGACCACACAACCTACGTGGATATGCCCAATGACATCGCCCCGGCGTTTTTTAATCTCAACGCCCAAATTACCAGGTCGTTCGTTAAATGGGACTTCTATTTGGGGGGTGAAAATCTGGGGAATTACCGACAGGCCAACCCGATTATCGGGGCCAATGACCCTTTTGGGCAGAGGTTTGACGCGGGTATCGTGTGGGCACCCGTCGTGGGCCGGATGATTTATGCCGGATTTCGTTACAAAATCAAACGCTGAGCCGCCATGAAACTAGCCATCAAAAACATGGTCTGCGACCGTTGCATCAAAGTAGTGCGTGAGGAACTGGAAGCACAGGGGCTGACGGTAAACCAAATCGAACTAGGTTCGGCGGAAATCGAAGGCGAGTTGTCGCCAGAACAAGAAAAAGCGGTGAAAAAGCGTTTGGAAACCAATGGTTTCGAACTGCTGGAAGACCTGCGGCTGGTGCTGGTGGAGCACCTCAAAAAGCTCGTCATCGACGAGGTGCAGCACCTGAAAGGAAGCAAGCCGAAGCACCAGAACTTTTCGGATTATTTAGCCGAAAAATGCGGCTACGAATATTCGTACCTGAGCCATTTGTTCTCCGCCACAACCGGACAGACCATCGAGCGATACGTCATCAGCCAGAAAATTGAAAAAGTCAAAGAATGGCTTTCCTACGGCGAACTGACGCTCAGCGAAATCGCCTGGCGACTCGATTACAGCAGCGCCGCGCACTTGGGCAATCAATTCAAAAAGGAAACCGGCCAAACACCGGGACAATTCAAGAAAGAAGCCGCGCCGGGGAGGAAGGCGTTGGATAGAGTCTAAGAAGGAGGAAAGCAGGAGGGAGAAAAGGATAAAAGGA
>JBBSKK010000235.1:0-5721 GCA_038256395.1 Cytophagales bacterium
CCGCGCGGCGTGTAATTGATGTTTTTTGTTTGACTGTTGAATTGTACTGTAATCGCACCAGCGCGTCTCCATACTTTGCTATTATTTCAAGATTTGTGCCACTCCTTTGAGGAAATTGGCGCAAATCTTTTCTTTTTAAACTAATATCCCTAAAATGTTGAATTGGTCACTAACCCAACAGCCTGACAGTTCAACAATTACACGATTCAACAATTACACAAAATTCCCATGTCTATTCTAGGAAAAAACTACATCGGCTTCTCGCAATCCGCCGAAAATTCTAAAACCTTTCAATCGTATGTTCCGGTGAGTGATTCGCAACTGCCGGAGAAGTTCCATCCCGCTACGCCGGAGGAAGTGGAGCGAACGATGCAGTTGGCGGAGAAGGCTTTTGACGAGTACGCCGCGCTGTCGGCAGCGAAACGCGCTGATTTTCTGGTCGCGATCACCGAAGAAATTATGGCGATGGGCGATGAGCTATTGGAACGCGCCCACCAGGAAACCGGGCTGCCGATGGGCCGCCTGCAGGGCGAGAGGGGCCGCACGGTCAACCAAATCACGCAGTTTGCCGACCTCATCCGCGAAGGTTCCTGGGTAGAGGCCCGCGTGGATACCGCCCAGCCCGACCGCACGCCCGCGCCCAAGCCGGACTTGCGCAAAATGCTGATTCCCATTGGCCCCATCGTGGTCTTTGGTTCCAGTAATTTTACCTTTGCCTACTCCATAGCGGGCGTTGATACGGGTCAGGCTTTGGCGGCGGGCAATACCGTGATTCTGAAATCGCATCCCGCCCACCCCGGCGTGAGCGACCTCACGGCCCAGGCCATCGTGAAAGCGGCGAAGCGTACCGGAATGCCCGATGGCGTATTTTCGATGCTTTATGACGATGGCTATGACGTGGGAACCGCTCTCGTGCAGCACCCGCACACCAAAGCCGTGGGCTTCACGGGTTCGTTAAAAGGCGGCATGGCCCTCTACAAAATGGCGCAGGAACGCGACGAGCCGATTCCCGTTTTTGCCGAAATGGGCAGCGTGAATCCAGTCGTCATTCTGCCCGACACGCTGGCGGCACAGACCGAGTCGCTGGCCAAGACCCTGGCCGGGTCAGTGACGCTGGGCGCGGGGCAGTTTTGCACCAACCCGGGACTGGTGTTTACGGTTGAGTCGCCCGCTTTGAAAAAATTCGAGGAAAAATACGTCGAAGAAGTCGACAAGGTGACTTCGATGACGATGCTGACCGAAGGCATCCGCAAGAACTATTTCAAACTTCGCGACGCGGCTCTAGCCGAGTCGGACGTGGAAACGCTGGTGCTGTCCGATGAAAAAGGAGAAGGCGAAAACCAGTCACAGGCTTCCATTGCCCGCGTGAGCGGCAAGGCGTTCATGGAAAACCCAAACCTGCACGAAGAAGTCTTCGGGCCGTTCTCGCTACTAGTCGTTTGCAAGGACATGAACGAGTTGCAAGCCGCCTTGAAACACATTTCGGGCCAACTGACAGCCTCGCTCATGGCCGACGCCGACGAAGCCGCCAAGCACCCACAACTGCTGCGTCTCCTCTCCCGCCGCGCGGGCCGCTTTATCATGAACGGCGTCCCGACGGGCGTGGAAGTCTGCGCGGCCCAGCACCACGGCGGCCCGTTCCCCTCCACCACCGACTCGCGCTTCACCTCCGTGGGCCGAGACGCCATCCTGCGCTTCGTACGGCCGCAGTCGTTCCAGGATTGGCCGGATAGCTTGCTGCCGGATGAATTGAAGAATGGTAATCCGCTGATGATTTGGCGGTTGTTGAATAACGAATGGTCGAAGGAAGCGGTGTAAACTCCTCCAAAGTTTTAACACAAAAGCCCCGGAAACAACTGGTTTCCGGGGCTTTTGTGTTAAATTGCCTATCCATACTTCATCTCCTTAGCATGAACACCAAACTTTTTGAACAGGTCAGTTACGACTCCGAAGCCAATGCTTGCTACATAACAGTTAGCAATAGAAAAATTACCCATACTTTGGAAGGAGAGCAGGATTGTTGGGTGGATGTGGCCGAGGACGGAAGCGTAGTTGGCATTGAAATAATGAATGCGAATCTACACTATGATTTGATTGGTAGTAGCTAAAAAGGGTTGATCGAGCTGCGAAAGAGTGCTACACAGTGCTGTACTGCCCTGTTTTAAAAACGCAATCAACCCATATAAGCCATTACCCGATTTTTTTGGAGAAAGTAGTTGTATCAAAATCTTCTACGACTCTCAAAAACAATTATCGGCTCATGCCAAAAAATTTCCAATTTCTCGCAATGTGCCTGGTGCTACCACTGACCGTTATACCAGCTCTTTCCCAGAATAAGCCGCGCCAAATCATCCTCATTCTGGCCGACGACCTGGGCTGGAAAGATGTAGGCTTCAACGGTTCGCGCTACTACCACACGCCCGTGCTGGACTCGCTGACCCAACAGTCACTGGTTTTCAGCCACGCCTACGCCAACGCCTCCAACTGCGCTCCGAGCCGAGCCTGTCTGATGTCGGGCAGCTACGCGCCCCGGCACGGCGTGTTCACCGTCTCGCCGCCCGACCGGGGCGACGCCCGGACGCGCCAACTCGTGCCGAGTCCCAACAAGGAATTCCTGTCGGCGGACTTCAAGACTTTGGGGAAAGTTTTTCAGGAAGCGGGTTTCAAAACCGCCGTGATGGGCAAGTGGCACATCGGTGATGACCCAACGAAGCAGGGCTTCGACGTGCATAAGGGTGGTGGCAGCGCGGGGCATCCGAAGACTTATTTCAGCCCTTACAACTTGAAGTACCTGCCGGATGGCCCCAAAGGCGAGTACCTCACGGATCGCATCACGCAGGAATCCATCCAATTTATGCAGGAAAACCGGGTGAACGATTTCTTCCTCTACATTCCGCATTTTGCCATTCACACCCCTTTGCAGGGCAAAAAGGATTTGGTGGAAAAATATGATAAACTACCCCCAAAAGACGGGCAAGGAACGAATGCCGACTACGCCGCAATGGTGGAGAATTTGGATCAAAACGTTGGGAAAATTCTGGAAGCTATAAAAAAACTGGGGCTGGAAGACCCGCTCATCATCTTCTCTTCCGACAACGGCGGCATCGCCAGCATTTCAAGGCAATGGCCGCTACGAGCCGGAAAAGGCTCCTACTACGAAGGCGGCATTCGGGTGCCGCTGCTGGTGAATCACGCTAGTATCGAGCCGGGCATTTCGGATATTCCAACTTTACTGTTTGACCTCTTCCCAACCCTTTGCAACTGGGCCAAGGTGCCACTGCCTTCTACTCAACCCATCGACGGCGTTTCTTTTCTGGACGTTTGGCAGGGCAAAAAGCGTCCCAATTTGTACGACAGGCCCCTATTTTTTCACTTTCCTTTTTATCTCGAAGCCTACCGGGGTATTATGGACGATAACCGCGATGCGCTTTTCCGCACCCGGCCCGGCGGTCTGGTGATTAAAAACGGCTGGAAACTGCACCACTACTTCGAAGATGACGCCTACGAACTCTACGACCTGACCAACGACCCCGGCGAGCGCATCGACTTAGCTAGTCTGGAACCCGAAAAGAGGGAGGAGTTGACGGTGATTCTAAAAAAATGGCGAACTGAGTTGAGAGCTCCGATTCCAACGGAATTAAACGCGGCGTACAAGCCTGGTTTTGTTCCGTTGAAAGGCAGTAAGTAGATAAAGGGTAAATTTCCCCTAGGATTCAACTCTCAACTAATTGAAACCCTACCTTCTCCCCGAAACCAACTACAAGGCCATCAAAGTCCAAGTGTTTTCTAGGATAGATTCTAACAATAAAACGATTTCTATGGTTGGAAGCCCTAGGGAAAACCAACAAATTTTTCTGGGATTTATTTAAAAAAAAATATCTCCTTCGGTAATGGAAAAACTGACAAGTTCGTATCTGACATATTCAGCCGCGCCAAACTCCGGGTGGCCAGAGGGGCGCAGTTTGTGGCAGGATTTCCAAGCGGGCGACCGAGCGGCCTTCGAGTACTTGTACCACAGCCACATTCAGCACTTGATTTCCTACGGTGGCAAAATTACCCCCGATCGCGACCTGATTCAGGACTGCATTCAGGATTTGTTCGTCGAATTATGGGAAAGCCGCGAAAAACTAGCCCCGGCCAATTCGGTCAGGCATTATCTCCTCAAAGCCCTCCGCTACAAAATCATCCGGCAGTTGCAGACTAATCAAACTGAAGCCCTTGATGAAGCGCAGGTTCCAGTTCAGCACGAAAACGCCGAAAGCCAGTGGATGCTGGTCGAAACCATGCTAATCAATGCGAAGCATTTGGAGATGGCCTTCGACCAACTCCCCAAACGGCAGAAGGAGGCCATTTATCTACGCTATTTCCAGGAACTCAGCAACGAGGAAGTGGCCCAGGTCATGGGAGTCAACTACCAATCGGCCTGCAAATTCATCTATACGGCTCTGAAAACTTTACGAGAAAAAATGCGTCTCTCGGCCCTGATTCCGCTCCTTTTTGCGCTCATTTCTTAGTTTCTTAAAAATTCTTTGATTTAAATGGACTAAAAAAAGGCCATTTTTACACTAGAGGGCAGAAACCCAAGGCTGCTTTCTGATGCCAGAAGATTTTTCAAATTTCGAGATCGAAGACTTTGCCTTCCACGAGACCTTCCAGGACTGGGTGTTGTTGCCTGCATCGGAACACCGGTCTTTTTGGGAACGCTATTTAGCAACTCACCTCGACCAAACCGACAGAATCCTGGCGGCACGGGAACTGGTGCTGGGACTGAAAACCACGCAGCAAGCCCCGGCCGATGATGATTTGGCCCGTGCCATCTGGCAGAATATCCAGCAGCGCACGCAAACCGAAACCCGGCAGCTATCTTCCTTTTTCTGGCGTGTGGCTGCCTCAGTGTTGCTGGTAGCCGGGTTGGGAACGGCGCTGTGGTGGTTTCAAAACAGAGAGGCCGGCAACTTGACTCCCCTGGCGGTGGATAAAACCGCACCAGCAGAGACCCTGGAAGAAGTAAATCACACCGACAACATCCTCAAAGTCCATCTCAGCGATGGCAGCGTGGTGAGTCTGGGTAAAGACAGCCGCCTGACGTATCCCAAAAAGTTCGACGCCACGCAACGCGTCGTGTCGCTAAGTGGCGAAGCGTTTTTTGAGGTAAAGAGAAATCCTGATCGACCTTTTCTGGTCTATGCTAACGAGACGGTTACGAAAGTACTGGGCACGAGTTTTCGCGTGGAAGCCTACGACGACGCCCCGGAGGTGACCGTGCAGGTCAAAACGGGCCGCGTGTCGGTTTTTGCCAAAAAAGATTTTGAGGACGAACCTACCAAAGCGCAGCGGACGGGCGTGGTGCTTACGCCGAACCAACAGGCGGTATTTCTAAAAAACCAAACGCAACTCAGCAAATCACTCGTCGCCACGCCGGAACTGTTGATGCCCCCTAGCCAGAAACCATCCTTCGATTTCAATAACACCCCGCTGCAAAAGGTTTTTGATGTGCTGGAACGCGCCTACGGCGTGGAAATCGTGGCCGATCCCGACCTGACCAGCGGCCGCGCCCTCACCGTAAGCATGGAGGACGAAACGCTGTACGAAAAGCTGGACGTGGTTTGTATGACGCTGGGGCTTTCGTACCAGATCGTCGACGCGAAAGTGATTGTGGAAAATAACAACAATAAACGATAGCTAACCTTCAAACCTAAAAATCAAGCAGCTAATGAAAAC
>JBBSKK010000236.1:0-5713 GCA_038256395.1 Cytophagales bacterium
GTGAAAAGCCGCTTTGCCGAACTGCTAAACAACCCGACGAAGTTTCCACTACCGGGCGGCATGGGCGATAACCTGCAATTCATTTCCAACAACTTCAACAAGTACCCGTCCAACCCCGACAACTTCGGTTTCGACGCCACCCGTCAGAACATGGCCAAAACCTACATCGACCTCGCCGTGTCCCGCCAGGATCCGCGCGTGATGGTGGTGGCCGAACCCGCCGGGACCGAGCTGAAAGCGGGCAAGAAACCGTCGGATTTCACCGCCTTTGTGGGGGCCAGTTCCGGCGAAGACCTGACCGATATGGCCGATAAAGCGGGCCGCGACAACGGCGCGGGCTTCGCACCGGGCCTGTATTCGTTTCAAAGCCGCTCGCGCTACTACACCAATTATGTGGGTGAAGCCGTGTTCATTCTGGGCTATCCTGAACTTTGTTTTAATCTGGCGGAAGGCATCAATCGCGGCTGGGGCGGCAGCGACGCTGAATCTTGGTATAAGAAAGGTATTAAGGCTTCGCAAGAATTCTACGGCGTGAAAGACGGCACCCTCCCCATGCGTTACTCCCGCACCGGGGGCCGCGACGCCGCCGACTTCGGCACCTACACGATTGATTTCAGCTTCGATAAATACTACGCCCAGTCGCTGGTAAAGTATGACGGCGACAACGCCGCCGGACTGGAAAAAATCTTGTCGCAGAAGTACCTGGCCTTCTTCATGAATTCGGGCATGGAAGCTTACTTTAACTACCGCCGCACGGGCAGTCCGAAGTTTTATACGGGCGTCGGTACGGGCAACTCAGGCCGCATCGCGGTGCGCTGGCTGTATCCGTTTTCGGAGCGCACGACCAACGAAACCAATTATAAGGATGCCATTCAGCGGCAGTTTGGCGGCAACGACGGCATCAACGAGCCGCTCTGGATTTCAAAATAAAGAGCATTCCCCTATCATAGGTTTGGTGATTTTGAAAAGCGGGAGTAGATTACTCTCGCTTTTTTTGTTACCTCAACCCCCTGACCCCCTTCTCCTGACGGGAGAAGGGGGAACCTATACCAAAAAACACTCCCCTCTCTTTTGAGGAGAGGGGCTGGGGATGGTCGGCCGTTGCCGTAAGGTGAATACAATCAATTTCAATATTCTTCTCATGCGATACTTACTCCTTCTAACTTTCCTCCCCTACCTCGCCTTCGCCCAAACCCAGGTCGTCGTCATCGGCCTCGATGGCCTCAGCCCCGACGGCATCCAAAACGCCAAAACGCCCGTCCTGGATTCGCTGATGCAGAACGGCAGCTATTCCATGACCGCCAAGGCCGTGTTCCCCAGTTCAAGCAGCCCCAACTGGGCGTCGATGATAACGGGAACCTCGCCCGCCCACCACGAAATCTGGTCGAATGACTGGAAACGCGCCGACATCGCCGAAAAAGCCTATTGCGGCGGCAAAAAGGGACAGCTTTACCCTACCATTTTTCGCGTCGTGCGCGAGCAAAACAAAGACGCCAAAATTGCCTGTTTCTACGATTGGGACGATTTCGGTAGGCTGATGGAAGACGACGTTTGCACGGTCAAAGTGGACGGTAAAGGTGAAGACGACACCGCCGCTCAGGCGGCAGACTACATTGCCGCAAACGCACCGCTGTTCACGTTCATCCACCTCGACCATGTAGACCACGCCGGACACGAAGCAGGCCATGGAACTCTCATCTATTATCGGTCGGTAAGCAAGGCCGATTCGCTGATTGGTAAAATCCTGAATGCCATTCGCGCCTCGGGTCAGGCTGAAAATACAGTTGTCCTCATTACTGCCGATCACGGCGGCCTGGGCAAAGGCCACGGTGGTTACAGCCCCGCCGAGATAAACATTCCCTGGATTATTTCGGGCAAAGGCATCAAGAAAAATCACGAACTTAGCACCCCAATCGACACCTTCGACACAGCGGTGACGGTAGCGAAGGTTTTGAAGGTGATACCCTTTGAATGTTGGACGGGGAAGGCGGTAGTGGAGGCAATGAGATAGATATGAATTATGAATTATGAGATATGAATGATAAAAAGTGCGATTCTTCCGAGGAAACTATAACCGAAATTCGCACCTTTTTCGAGCAATACGGAACCGAACCCTACTACGGCGAAGACGTGTCCCAATTCGAACACGCGGCCCAGGCCACCGAACTCGCCAGGCGCGACGGCTACAACGCGGAGGTACAAATCGCCGCCTTCCTGCACGACATCGGCCACATGCTCCCCACCGACGACCCCGCCGAGTTGATGGGCGATTTTGGTCGCCGCGACCACGAGGGCGTCGCCGCCGACTGGCTGCGGCAGCGCGGTTTTTCGGATAAGGTTGGGGTTTTGATCGAAAACCATGTTAACGCCAAGCGGTATTTGACCTATAAAAATCCCGCTTACTTCGCCGCTCTTTCCGACGCCAGCATCCAAACCCTCGCCTTCCAGGGCGGCCCAATGGCGGCGGACGAAGCCGAAGCTTTTGAAAAAAATCCGTACTTTGACCTCATCCTCCGAATGCGCCGCTGGGACGAAGCTGCCAAGCTGCCAAACCACCCCACGCCGAATTTGGGGTATTATTTGAGTTTGATTGAAAATTATCTAAAACCCAATAACTAAAAAATACCTCACCCGCGCGGCGGACCGTCCCGGCCCCTTCTCCGTAACGACGGCCCGGCTGTCAGGAGAAGGGGAGCTATATCTCCCCTCTCCTTTGAGGAGAGGAGCCGGGGGAGAGGTGAAACTACTGCTATGAAACTAATCTTCCTTCCCCTACTTTTCCTCTCCCTCTCCGCCTCCGCCCAAAAATGGGTCGCGGAAACACCCGCCAAACAGCAATACCTGAAAATCGACAAAGACGGCACCACCACCATTCCCAACGGCCGCTTCATCACGCCCACGGGCCGACAAATTACCACCGCCCCGCATCCCTATGGCCTAGCGGTTAGCCCCGATGGCAGCGTCGCGGTCACGGCTAACTCCGGTATCAATCCGATTTCGATCAGCATTATCCGCAACGTACTGAGTGACAAGGCCACCGTCCAGCAAGTCCCCGACCAAGCCAAGACTGACAACGGCGTACTGGAAGCCTGCTTTATGGGCCTGGCAATCACGCCCGACAACAAAACGGTGTACGTGGCGGGCGGCGAAACGAACAAGATTTTCCTCTTCGACCTCGCTACGGGCAAAGCCACGGGTACCATCAAATGCGCCACCAAGGCTAACGGCATCAACTACTACCACGGCTACATCGGTGATATGGTGCTTTCCAAGGACGGCAGCACCCTTTACGCCGTGGATCAAATCGGCTTCCGGCTGCTGGTCATCGACACCAAATCCCAGAAAATACGCCACAACATTCCCACGGGCCGCTACCCGTTCGGCGTCTGTTTGTCGCCCGACGAACAGAGGGTGTACGTCGCCAACGTGGGCGTCTTCGAGTATAAGCCGTTCACGGATTTGGACATGGACGATTTGAAAAAAACCGGCCATAAATGGCCCGCCACCAGGTACAACTCCAAAGAAATGAAGGAGGGAATTCCGTCCGAAGGCGTACCCCCGCTGGGCGATCCCAATGATCCCGAGGCGTTTTCGGTGTGGAGCTACGAACTACAAAATGGCAAACCTGCCGTCACGGCCAAGATTAAAACGGGCATTCTGGTCGGGCAAATGGTGGAGGATTTCCCCGCCGTGGGCGGCAGCAGTCCTAATTCCGTGGTGGCGACGGATCAGTACGTTTTCGTGACCAATGGCAACAATGATTGCGTGTCAGTCATCGATATGAAACAGGACACGGTCGTCAATACGCTGTACCTCAACCCCGAACCGCGCCTGGGCAAGCTACGCGGACTCATTCCCTTCGGCGTGGCCGTCTCGCCCGACCAACGGCGGCTCTACGTCGCCGAGGCCGGACTGAACGCCGTGGCCGTGGTGGACGTGCCGACGCTCAAAGTGCTGGGCCACATTCCCACGGGCTGGTTTCCGTCTAAGCTGAAAGTGAGTCCCGATGGCCAGAAGCTGATCGTGACCAACGCCAAGGGCTACGGCAGCGGGCCGAACGGCGGCAGCATGTTCACGCTTGGGCCGGAGGGCAGTTATATCGGTAGTTTGATGAAAGGCACGGTGTCGGTCATGGACATCCCGACGGACGCCGAACTGCCCACGCTCACCCAAGAAGTGCTGGACAACAACTACCGTTTCACGCAGGTGACCGCCAACAACAACAACCCGATTCCGCCCTACCCTGGTGCCTACGAATCGCCAATTAAGCATATCGTGTTCATCGCCAAGGAAAACCGAACTTACGACGAGGTTTTCGGGCAGTTCGCGGGCGGCAACGGCGAAGCGGCATTGGCCCGCTACGGCCTGAACCAGGACTTCGTGAGCCGCGACAAAAATCGCTCCGTCACGGGCGGCGACGTGATGCCCAACCACTCCGCTCTATCGCGGCAGTTCGCCATGTCGGACAACTACTACTGCGACTCCGACGTGTCCGCCGACGGCCACCGCTGGCTCGTCAACACCTATCCCAATGAGTGGGTCGAGACGGGTACCGCGGCGGCATATGGCGGCATCCGCAGTTTGCGCGATACGTCGCAAGCCCCCGGCAATTTGGCTTTCTACGGCTCGGCGGGCAGTATTTATCCCGAAGACTACAACGAAGCCGGTTCGCTGTGGGAGCATCTGGAACGCAACAGAAAGGACTTCTATAACTGGGGTTTTGGCGTGGAAATGGCGGCGGCCTACTCCGACAGCACCATGAAGTACATCGGTGAATTGTACACCGTCAACTACCCGCTGCCCGCGCCACTGTTCGACAAGTCATCGCAGAAATTCCCGACCTACAACATGGCCATTCCCGACCAGTTCCGCACCGACGTGTTCATGCAAGAATTCAACGAGAAGTGGGGCGGCGACGGCAAGACCCTTCCCGCGCTGCTCACCCTCATGCTGCCCAACGACCACGGCACCCGCGAGCGCCCAGACGCGGGCTACCCCTTCGTGGAAAGTTACATGGCCGACAATGACCTGGCGCTGGGACGCACTATCGAGTTCCTGTCGCATACGCCCTACTGGAAAAACATGATGATCGTCATCACCGAAGACGACCCGCAGGGCGGCGTAGACCACGTAGACGCGCACCGCAGTCTGCTGATGGTGATTTCACCCTACGCCAAACGGAACTATGTCGGCCACCAACATTACAGCTTCGGCAGCATTTTCAAGACCTTCTGGCACGTGCTGGGCATTCCCTACCTCAACCAATACGACGCCACGGCCACCGATATGCGCGATATGTTCACCAACACGCCCGACTTCGCACCCTACAACGCCACCCCCGCCGATCCGCGCGTCTTCGACCCCCAAAAAGCCCTCGACCCTTTCGACGAGAAATTCGACTGGAAAGCCTTCGCCGAATCCGAAGAACTCGACCGCACCGAAACCATGCAAAAACGCCGCGCCGAGGACGATGAGGATTTGCGTGAAAAGAGGCAGAAGAAAGCCAAGAGGGTACGGAATAAGAAGCGGGTGAAGGTGTCGCCGAGGGAGTTTTGAACAATTGTAAAAAGTCTACAGCCCAAAGTACTGGTTGCCCCTTGACACGTTTCATGTTACATTTGGGTTATGATTGTAAGTTACCGTCACAAGGGTTTAGAATTGTACGCCACAAGAGGCGATCGTTCCAAGCTTCAACAAAGCCATATCGCCAGGA
>JBBSKK010000237.1:0-5694 GCA_038256395.1 Cytophagales bacterium
GAAAACTTAACGCACCAAACGATTGAAGTTGTCAAGCAAGCCTCTGCTTTCATTCAGCAAGAGGCGGCCCTCTTCAAGCAGGAAAAAGTCGAGTACAAGGACGTCAACAACCTGGTGTCGTATGTGGACAAGGAGGCCGAGAAACTGCTCGTAGCGGGCCTTCGCGCTATTTTGCCCGAGGCCAGTTTCATTACTGAGGAAGGCACCACCGGGCAGGCGCCCGAACTGGACGCACTCAACTGGATCATCGACCCGCTGGACGGCACGGCTAACTTTGTCCACGGCTTGCCTATCTATTGCGTTAGTGTCGGCTTGGCGCGAGGCAAGGAGCCGTTACTTGGTGTAATCCACGAGCCTAACCGCGATGAGTTGTTTTACGGTTGGAAAGATGGTGGTGCGTGGCTTAATGGGGAGCGGATGCAGGTTTCTCCGGCGTGTCGCCTGGGCGAGAGCTTGCTGGCTACCGGCTTTCCTTACTATGTTTTCGACAAGCACGATCGTTACATGAAAATCCTGGAAACCCTCATGCGCCAGACTCACGGTCTCAGGCGGCTGGGCGCGGCGGCGGTGGACTTGGCTTACGTGGCCGCCGGGCGATTCGAGGGATTCTATGAATACAACCTCCAGTCGTGGGACATGGCGGCGGGCGTGTTGCTGGTGAAAGAAGCGGGCGGCATTGTCACCGATTTTTCGGGAAAGGATAATTACCTTTATGGGGGCGATGTGGTGGCGGCGGGTCCGGTTCACGCCGAACTGTTGGCGGTGATTGAAGAAATATTTTGAGCAAAATTAACTTATATCCGTAATTTAGAGCCGTGAAGTTGGCTGATGAGACTGAAAAGAAGGCAAATTTGTAAGAAACTATACACCGAATTCATGCCTAAATTACTTGAACTAAACACTTTTCATTCCGAATCAGGAAACCTGACGGTGTTTGAAAAACTAATGCCCGGCACAATTAAGCGCGTTTTTTACATCTACGGTGCCAGCCACATTCCGCGCGGCGGACACCGTCACCACAAAACCTGGAATGCGCTGATTTGTCTGCACGGGAAGTGCCGAGTCTATGTCCACAATGGCGAGGGAGAGAGTCATTTCAACCTCGACAAGCCCAGCACTTGTCTAATTTTGGAACCCAGGGACTGGCACACGATGGAGAACTTTTCGGAGGACGCCATCCTGCTTGTGCTATCCAATGAGTATTATGCCGTGGAGGATTACATCGACGAGCCTTACGGCAAAGTAAACTTCGCCGAATCAAGCAGTAGTGAATTCCACAAATAATCGCTCAATGCCCATCTCGGCTTTCGTTGATTCGGCGCGTTCTCTTATGATTCCTTTCCTTGACCTGCGGCAGATCAACGCGCCGCATCAGGCCGCCATTGAAGCCGCCGTGCAGCGGGTCGTGCGCTCGGGCTGGTACGTGCTGGGCGAAGAGGTGCGAACTTTTGAAAAAAACTTTGCTGATTATTGCGGGGCCGACCATTGCGTGGGCGTCGCCAACGGGCTGGACGCGCTGCAATTAATTCTGCAAGCCTACGATTTCCCCGCAGGCAGCGAGGTCATCGTGCCGGCCAACGCCTACATCGCTTCAGTATTGTCAGTAAGTTTTCTGGGCCTGACACCCGTATGGGTGGAGCCCGACGCCACGACAATGCTGCTTGACCCGGCCCTGATTGAGGAAAAAATTACCGAAAAGTCGGTGGCCATCATGCCCGTGCATCTGTACGGAAGGAGTTGCGAGATGACGGCCATCGGGGAGTTGGCGGAGAAACATGGCTTGAAAGTTATCACCGATGCCGCCCAGGCGCACGGGGCCACGCACCGGGGCGATCGCGCGGCTATCCTGGGCGATGCTTCGGCTTTCAGTTTTTATCCCACCAAAAATCTCGGGGCTTTGGGCGACGCCGGGGCAGTAGTGACTTCCGACGCCAAACTAGCCGAAAAAATCCGCCATTTACGCAACTACGGCTCGCTCAAAAAATACGTCAATGAGTACCAGGGCATCAACAGCCGCCTCGACGAAATCCAGGCTGCCGTGCTGAACGTAAAACTGCCGCAACTCGACGCCGAAAACCAACGCCGCCGCCAAATTGCCCAACGCTATTTGCAGGAAATAACGCTTCCTGATCTGGCACTACCGCCCGCCGACCAACCGCACGACGACGTTTGGCACTTGTTCGTCGTGCGGCACCCGCGCCGGGAAGAGTTTATCAAATACCTGGAAATCAAAAAAATTCAAACGAATATTCACTATCCGATGCCCATTCACCATCAAAATGCTTACCGAGAATACTGTCATCTTTCGTTGCCAATCACCGAACGGATTCATCGAGAAGTGGTTAGCTTGCCATTGAACACGGTTGTGACGGATGAGGAGGTGGATCGTATTATTAATGCTGTAAACCAATTTTCTAAAAATCAGTAAATTGGCCCATTGCTTGATCCTGAGTTCCTATTCAGCACTCCCCAATTATCCACTATCCATTGTCCATTGTCCATTGCCTTTCCGTCGTCATTCCAGTGTACAACAGCGAAACCAGCATCGAGCCGCTGCTGGATCGCCTGTCGAATGCACTGCCCGGCGTGACCTATGAAGTCCTTTTGATCAATGATGGAAGCGCCGACGACTCCGAAACGGTGTGCGCCCGGCTGGCTACCGAGCGGCCCGAGGTGAAATTCCTGTCGCTACGGCGGAATTTCGGCGAGTTCAACGCCGTGATGTGCGGCCTCAACCACGCGCAGGGCAAATACTGCGTCATGATCGACGACGACTTCCAAAACCCGCCCGAAGAAATCCTGAAACTGATCGAAACCGCCGAACGAGGAAATTACGGAGTGGTGTACACTTATTACGACAAGAAGGAACACGCCACCTACCGCAACTGGGGCAGCCGCTTCGTCAATTGGATCACGAGTTATCTGCTGGATAAGCCCAAAGACCTTTATTTATCCAGTTTCAAGCTAATCCGGCAAGAAGTCGTGCAGGAACTCATTAAATATACCGGGCCGTACCCCTACATCGACGGGCTGATTTTCCGCGTCACGCGCAACATCGGCACCGTGCGCGTGACCCACAACAAGCGGGAGGAAGGCCGCTCCAACTACACGCCCCGTAAGCTGATCTCGCTGTTTCTCAATATTCTTTTCTGCTACTCGGCGCTGCCCATTCGCCTGTTCATGCCCATAGGCCTGGGACTTACCGGGCTGGGTACTGTTTTGCTTTTTTTCCTCTTGGGCGAGTGGATCATCGGTCCCGACCCCAAAGGCTGGCAGGTCGTGACGGCCACCCTAATTTTCATCGGGGGCATTCAGTGCACGCTGCTCAGCGTGCTGGGCGAGTACATTGGCAAAAGTTTCATGGCCCAAAGCGGCCAACCCCAATACGTCATCAAACGAAAAATAGGATGGTAAACAATCGGGCGGAATACGAGCGGATGCACGACCTGGAGCGTAACCTTTGGTGGTACCGCTCCCTGCACGACAAAATTTTGCACCAAATCGGCAACCATTTCGGTGCCCGCCGCGACCTGGCCATTCTGGATGCGGGATGCGGGACGGGCGGGATGCTGTCGGTGCTGCGGGAAAATGGCTACACCGATCTGGCCGGGTTCGACTTCTCGCAAGATGCCATCGAACTGTCGGTGGAACGCCGACTCGACGTGTCGTTCGGCGACCTGCGGGAGGTGGAGAAATTCCGGCCCGAAGGCCGCTACGACGTCATTATCTGCAACGATGCTCTCTACATCCTCGACGACGAGGAGATGGTGCGGGCCTTGGCGGCTTTCAAGCACAGGTTGAAACCCAACGGGGTAATCCTTGTCAACGTCCATGCCTTCGATGCCTTCGCCGGGACACACGACGTGGTCATGCACAGTCCGAGGCGTTACCGGAAGCCTATGTTTGAGCAATACACCCGGCAAGCCGGCCTGAAACTTAGCTACGCCACCTACTGGCCTTTTTTTCTTGCTTTACCCATCTGGCTAGTTCGTCGCTGGCAGCGGAATCGAATGAAAAAAGGCAAAATCGACCTCGAAACCCTGGAATCGGACGTGCAGTACCCCGGCGATTTCGTCAACGGCATTTTGCGATTCTTTACCAATACCGAACACAAAATCCTGCGCCGCGCTCCCGTGGGCAGTTCATTGTTCATGCGGATGAAGGCCTCCTGAGCCGCTGAGTTCGCGGGCTTCCCGGATTGTTTGCTTAAATTTGCCAGAGACTCCCTTTACCTCGAAACTAAGAAACATGGAACTCGAAGCATTAAAATACCCCATTGGCCGTTTTAAGCCATCCGACAGCTACCCGCCCGAAGACGTCAGAACCAATATTCAGATCATAAGCGCCTTGCCATCCAAGTTCATCAACCTGCTGGGCGGCTGGGCAGAGGAACAGTACGACACCCGCTACCGTCCCGACGGCTGGACGGTGCGCCAACTCATTCACCACGTGGCCGACAGCCACATCAACGCCTACGTCCGCTTTCGGCTGGCCCTGACCGAAGACAATCCGACTATCAAACCCTACAAGGAAGACCGCTGGGCCGAACTACCCGACGCCAAAACGGCGCAAGTTGATTTGTCGCTGCAACTGATGAAAAACGTCCACCTTCGCTGGGTGCTGTTGATGAACTCAATGGACGCCACCGACCTGGCCCGCACCTACACCCATCCCGAAACCGGACGTGCGATTCGTCTCGACGAGGTAACAGCCCTCTACGCCTGGCACAGCGAACATCACTACCAGCACGCGTTTACGCTAGCCGAACGGGAAGGGTGGCGGTAAGTGTTATTGATTTGTGTAATTGTTTAATCGTGTAATTGCTGTTGAAATGCAGAATCTTATTGTTATCCTGATTTTCCTCGCGGCGGTTGGCTATTTGGGCTGGCGGGCCTGGGTCTCGCTACGTCGTCCGGCGCAGGGTGGCTGCGGAAAGGGCTGTGGCTGTGGGGAACCTGAGCAGTCAATTTCGCCAAGAAAAACTTCGGCTTTGGGTGAATACATCGAAGCTTAGTTTTTTTGAGAATGCTGAGCCGCCTTGCTTCAAAAAGATTTTTCCTGGTTCTTTTTGCTATGCTACTGTTCAGCGGTGGATTATCTATTTGGGCGCTCGCCTACAAAGCCAGATTTCTGCAACAAATCGAGCAGGTTTCCCGTGAAAACCTGGAAGGACAGTTGAGCATCGGCGATGTGGGCTTTACGCCCTTCAGGCACGGAGTCGGCATTACTTTTTCCTTTTACGATGTCAAGCTGAGCGGGCGACGCTATGCCCTTTACCACGTGCCGCTGCTGACGGCGGAAAGCGTGAGCGCGACGCTGGAATTCAGCCAACTACTGCGGGGCCAAGTGCAGATCAGAAAACTGGGCGTAGAGCGTGGTTCCGTTCGGGTGTTTCGGGCTAAAGACGGCTATACCAATGCCTCCTTGTTTGAAAAAATCGAGCAGAAATGGGTGTCGAACGCTCCGGCCAATCAGGGGAAAGGCTATTTCGCCCATCTCGAAAAAATCAGCTTCCGCGATTGTCCCGTGCAGTACGTCGATTCGCTGAAAAACAAAAAATTCGCGGCCACCCTGCGGCGGGTCGAAAGCCAATTGGGTCGCACCGACTCCACGCGCTATTTTTCCCTTGATGGTTCTGTCTTTTTCCAAGAGCTGGTTTTTAACGCTGTCAAAGGCAGCTTTTTAGGGCGGCAA
>JBBSKK010000238.1:0-5692 GCA_038256395.1 Cytophagales bacterium
AGTTTTGATCCCAAAAGCCGACTTTACGAACCCGGAAACACAAGCAAAAAATTCATGTTCGTCAAAGTAGAAGGCATCCCAGAGGCACCGGCAAGCAGGCGATTTATGCAAGATGAGCTGGTAGACTTCCGGGTGTACTTCGAAAAGCTTGATCCTGGCATCGAAGTGTTCGACTTATTCGAAGGACCGAATCCCGATAAGTTAGAATTCTGGAATTTCTACGGCATTCACATCAAGAACCCACTGTCTAAGAAGCCAACGCCGCGCCCGGCGGCCCCGGTACCCGCCAAGAAGCCGGAACCCAAGCCGCAGCCCAAAGTGCAGGAACCCGTCATCACGGAAGCTCCGGCTCCAAAGAAACAACCTGATAAGACGCCTGTCCCTGACGCTACCCCAGCTCCCGACTTGGTAGGCTTGTCGGGCACCATTTATGATGCCAAAACGCGGCAGCCCATCCCGGCCAGCCTGAGTTATCTTGACCAAGGCGACACGGTGCGGATGAGCCTTCCGTCGGGCAAGTATCGACTGGGATTGAACGGCAAACAAAATTACTCGCTCGCAGTAGGATCGAAAGGCTACCTCGGCACCAGCCTGGCCGTCAGCCCGGCGGATTCCAGCGGCGCTACCGCCCTGGAACACGACTTTTATTTGGAGCCTTTGGCCAAAGGGGCAAGCGTCACGCTGGACAAAATTTACTTTGCCACCTCCAAATACGAACTCCTGCCCGAATCCTACGGTGAACTGGACGGACTGGCCGTGATGCTACGCGAAAATCCCGCGCTCAAAATCCGCATCGAAGGCCATACCGACAACCTGGGCGACTTCGATAAGAACGTCGAACTCTCTCGCCAGCGCGCCGACGCAGTGCGGGATTATTTGACCAAAAAAGGCATCGCGCCCGGACGCCTCGAAACGCAGGGCTACGGCCCGACGCGCCCCGTGGGCAAAGGCAATTCCGAAGCCGAACGCCGCAAAAATCGCCGCGTGGAGTTTGTGATCACGGAAATATAGTACCGGAACGCGCCAAGAAAGGCGCGTTTTTTTTTAATTTTACCAAAAACTAACTTCATCGACTCGCTCGCCATGCAGTACTACGAATCCATCATCGACACCATCGGCAACACGCCGCTCGTCAAGCTCCACCGCGTCAATAAGGGCATTAAAGGCACTATCCTGGTCAAGGTCGAGTACTTCAATCCCGGTAACTCGGTGAAAGACCGCATGGCGATTCGCATGGTGGAGGAAGCCGAAAAGAACGGCACCCTGAAACCCGGCGGCACGATCATCGAAGGCACCAGCGGCAATACGGGCATGGGCCTGGCGCTGGCGGGCATTGCTCGGGGCTACAAGTGTGTCTTTACGATGGCCGACAAGCAATCGCAGGAGAAAATCGACATTCTGCGGGCCGTGGGGGCCGAGGTGGTCGTTTGCCCGACCAACGTCGCGCCCGACGACCCGCGCAGCTACTACTCGGTGGCCCGCCGCCTGAACCAGGAAATCCCCAACTCGTTCTACGCCAACCAGTACGACAACCCCGCCAACGCCCTGGCGCACTACGAAACCACCGGGCCGGAAATCTGGCAGCAGACCGAAGGCCGCATCACGCATTTCGGCGTGGGCGTCGGCACGGGCGGCACGGCCAGCGGCACCAGCAAATATTTGAAGGAACAAAAGGCCGAGGTCGTGACGGTGGGCATCGACACCTACGGCTCAGTATTCAAAAAATACAAGGAAACGGGTGAGTTCGACGAAAAGGAAGTTTTCCCCTACCTCACCGAAGGCATTGGCGAGGACATCCTGCCCGAAAACGTGGACTTCGCCATGATCGACCATTTCATCAAGGTTACCGACAAGGACGCCGCCCTCATGACCCGCCGCCTGGCGCGGGAAGAGGGGCTGTTCGTGGGCTGGAGTTGCGGCTCGGCGGTTCACGGGGCGCTGGAATACGCCCGCGAACACCTCACCGACGACGACGTGATGGTCATCATCCTGCCCGACCACGGCACGCGCTATCTCGGCAAAATCTACAACGACACCTGGATGAAAGACCACGGGTTTCTGGAAAGAACCTTCGCCACCGCACGCGACATCGTCCACCGCCGCAACGGACAGGCGCACCTCACGACGGTCGCCCCAGATACCAAAGTTTCCGAAGCCATCAGGATTTTGAACAAAGAAGGCATCTCGCAGCTTCCCGTCGTCGACGCCGAGGGCGAAGTAGTCGGCAGCCTGACGGATTCCGTCATCCTGCACCGCCTGATCGAGGAGCCGGAAGTTCGGCAGTTGAGCGTGGAAGAAGTGATGGACAAGCCCTTCAAGTTCGTGGCCCTGAACAGTACGGTGGATACTTTATCTTCGTTAATCGACCGCGAGAACAAGGCGCTGCTCGTACGCGATGAAACCAACGTCGTCCACATCATCACACAGGCGGATTTGCTGTCGGCGCTGACGGTGTAGGGTCGGACAGGCGCACCTGAGAACCTGTGTGTTCGCCCGGTCGCGACGCAAAAAAGGCCACGGATAAATCCGTGGCCTTTTATTCAAAATATTTTTCCCAATCGCCTTTACTTCGTGGCAAACTTCCGGTACAGCCAAAGCAACAATACCGCGCCCAAAATGGCAATGATAATGCTGCCGAAATTGAAGCCATCCACCGAGCCGAAGCCCAGCGCACTGGAGATGAAGCCGCCGACGATGGCGCCCGCGATGCCGATCAGCATCGTGACGATGAAGCCGCCGGGGTCTTTGCCGGGGTGAATGGCCTTGGCAATGCCGCCCGCGATGAGTCCTACGATAATCCAGGTTAAGATTCCCATGTTTTTTTGATTAGGGGGTATGTGATGAGAGAATACACTATGTGCTGAATGCACGGTCATTGCCTAAGAAAAAACCATGCCATCGAGTTTATACTCAAAAGCATGGTTTCGGGAATAATAAAAAGTCAGGCTATTGGTTCGGCAGCGTGAAGAACATATTGCCACCCGCCGCCTTTTGGTCGATGGAAGAATACACGTCCGGGCCGGTTTTGGGCTGCTCGGCTTCGTCCACGCCGCGCCAGGCGATGCGGGTGCCGAAAATCTGAAACAGCGCCTCGCCCAGCAGCGGATCGCGGGGGTCGCCGTAGGGATAAAGTACCGTGCCTTCGGTCTTGGCGGCGTTCGGCTCAAAGCCCGCCGTGTAGTCGGAGCTGCGCAGACTGTTCGCCGAGCGCGACACGATGGGCTGAATGCCCCACTTGATGCGCTTCGATTTATCGGAAATGGTGATGGAACCCACGTTCTTGCCCACCGTTTTGCCCCCGACCAAAAATACGTCCATGAAGGGTTTCAGGCCGTTGATGAGCAGCTCGCTGGCGGAAGCCGAGGAGGTGGAGGTGAGGAAAAAGACGCGGTTCAGGCTGCCGCCCAGGTTCTGGCTCTTGCTCAGGAAGTTGTCGTGGAAGAATTCCTTGCCGTACTGCTTCTCCAAGTCAGGCGTGACGGTCTTCTTGTATTCTTTGTAGTAAAAAACGTCCTTGACGGAAATGCCCTTGCCAATTAGGCTGGCGATCTCCGTAGCCGAACTAACGTAGCCGCCGCGGTTGTAGCGCAGGTCCATCACGAGTTCGTTGACGCCCCCGGCCTTAAAATCGGCGAAGATTTTTTCCAATTCCTGGTCGTAAGTTTTGGCGGTGCTGCCGTTGGGGCCGGGAATAAACTGATGATAGACGACGTAGCCCACGCGCTTGTTTCCCTTGACAAATGTCGTGTCGAAATACACCGGGTTGGACTGAATCACGCCGGGCGTCACGCTGCGAGTGGTCGTGGTCGCCACCACTTTTTTGTCGGCATCCAACGCGCCCATCGTGATCATTTTCGCCTCGTTGCCCGTGGTCAGTAGGGCGCGGTAGTTGCTTACGGTAAGCTTCTGGCCGTTGACGTGCGTGAAGAAATCGCCGCGCTTGAACCCGGCTTTATCCGCTGAAGACCCCTTGTCGGTGTACGTCACAACGCCAAAAAGGTCGTCGCTGCCGCTCACGTAGCGAATCATGCGGTACTCAAGGCCCGTGCTGGTGGACTCGCCGCTCAGCGAAGCCTTCAACTCGTCGGCGCTCTCCTGCAACCACGAAAAGCGGTCGCCGTCGGGCCGCAACGTGGGATCGAATTTGTAAAGAAGGGATTGGAAGAAAGTCTGGGGTTCGGGTTTGAAATCAGGGCTTTCGGGTAGCTTGTCGTTCCAGAAGTACCACTGCTTCATGTTGTCGTGAACCCATTTGTTCACTTCGGCATCGGCGGGGTTGCCCGCCCGAACAACCTCGAACTTGTCGCGGCATGAAACCAGAGAAGCAGCCAGGGCCAGAAAGAGGATAAAATAGGTTTTTTTCAAAAGCATAGTAGGTCAAATAGAATTGGAATGTGTACCGGGGAAACGCAACGGGCTTACGTTCAGTTTCTCTAAACGCAAATTATAGGGATAAAGATACGCCACGGGAAGGACAATTTTATTTTGAAAAAAAGTCAGGCAAGACATTTTACTTTTTCCCGTTATGATAAACGAAAAATAAAAGCAAAAAGCCCATCCAACCCTTGCCCATGAAATCTCCCCGCCTGAAAATCTTTGGTACGATCCTGTGCGTTGGTATGTTGTCAGGCGGATTTGCGTCCGCCCAGGCAACCGAAGAAGAACCCGAATCTTTCGTTTGCAACTACGTCGGCAACGGTCGGCTGAATTCGCCGCAGGAGATTTGCAACTACCTGGCCTTTACTTCCAACCGCCACGCCGAGCGCGTGGTCGAGCGCATCCTGCAACCCTTGGGACTGACGCGGAATTTTTTGGTGGTCGAATGTCCCAACACCGAAAACTGCTTTGCCACCGTCGTGGACGGCAAGCGGTTCATCATTTACGACGGCAATTTCATGAAGCAGGTCGAGAGCCTGACCAACACCGATTGGTCGGCGATCAGCATTGTGGCCCACGAAATCGGCCACCACTTGCAGGGCCACACCATCGACGGGATGGGCAGCCGCCCGAGCAAAGAGCTGGAAGCCGACCGCTTTTCAGGTTTCGTACTTCACCAGCTAGGCGCGTCGCTGGACGAGTCGCTCATCGCCATTCGCACCCTGTCGAGCGTAGAAAGTACCGATTCGCATCCGGGGCTGGGCGTTCGCGTAGAGGCCATCAGCCGGGGCTGGAAAGAGGCTGAGAAAATGTACCCTTTGTGGAATAAGACGCCCGCGTCTTTAGTCAACCCTACCATTACCGCTTCGAACAACAGCGGCGTTTATAAACCCGCTACCAAGGCTCCGGTAACTACGCGGACTCCTGCTCGTAAAGAAGTCGTAGAAACCGACATCACTTACCACGCGCCCAAAGGCTGCGCCTCGGGCGACTGTTACAACGGGCCGGGCATTCTCGTCCGAGAAAACCAGGAACGCTACGAGGGTAATTTTCAAAACGGCCAAAAACACGGCTTCGGCGTACAGTACTACCCCGGCGGCGCGATCCGTTACAAGGGAATTTTCCGCGAAGACCTCCGCTCCGGCGAAGGCACCTACTACTTTACCAACGGCGATAAATACGTCGGCTTTTTCCTGAAAAACGTCCCAGAAGGCAAAGGCACCTACTTTTACGCCGACGGTGAACGCTTTACCGGAAACTTCCGCGGCGGCGTCCGCGAAGGCTACGGCGTCCTCCAGCGCGCCAATGGCAGCCG
>JBBSKK010000239.1:0-5690 GCA_038256395.1 Cytophagales bacterium
ACGCCCACCCTGCGCGACGCCGACTTTGTAGCCACGGTGAAGAATGTGGAGAAAGCCAGCTCCGAACTCTCACTCACCGACGCCGACATTATTGTGTCGGGTGGGCGGGGCATGAAGGGCCCAGACCATTGGGAGCCGTTGCTGGATCTTGCCAATGCTTTGGGTGCGGCTACGGGTTGTTCCAAGCCTGTATCTGACCTGGATTGGCGTCCGCACCACGAACACATCGGCCAAACGGGCATAAAAGTCGCCCCGAACCTGTACATCGCCTGCGGTATTTCGGGGGCGATTCAGCATTTGGCCGGGGTCAACGGATCCAAGTGCATCGTGGTCATCAACAAAGATCCCGAAGCGCCCTTTTTTAAAGCCGCCGACTACGGTATCGTGGGGGACGTTTTCGATGTGCTGCCTCGCTTGACTAAGGCCATTGAAGCCGCCAAATAAGTATAAATCCCCAAGTTCGACCCGCCCGGCATTTTTTAATGCAGGGCGGGTTTTCTATTTTTGCGTTTTTATTTTTTGGCAGGAAATGAATCGATCGTTTTTCCTTTTCCTCCCGACTTCAATTTTGACCAGTGAAAAAAATCAAATTAGAAATACTGGGCCTTTCGCCCAGCCAATCACAGACGGGTTCCTTCGCTCTGGTACTGGGCGAAGAATTGGGCAACCGCCGTCTGCCGATAATCATTGGCGTATTCGAGGCGCAGGCTATCGCGGTGCAGATCGAGAACATCGTTCCTAACCGCCCCATGACGCACGACCTCTTCAAATCGTTCGCCGAAGGACTTAACTACACGTTAAAGGAAATCGTCATTTCCGACTTGAGTGAGGGAATCTTCTACGCTAAAATTGTCTGCGGCGACGATTTGCGCGAGGTAGAAATCGATTCACGTCCTTCGGATGCCATCGCCATCGGGCTGCGCTTCAATGTGCCTATTTACACATTCGAGTCCATCCTGTCGGAAGCGGGCATCGTGGCGAGTGCCTTGAATGAGGAAGAGGAAGCCGACGAGGACGAACTGGTACGTGAGACGCTGCGCACCAAGGGTTCTTTCAACGAGCAAATCCGGGATATGTCCAACGACGTGTTGCAAAAAATGCTGGACGAAGCCCTGGCCAAGGAAGAATACGAAAAAGCCGCCAAAATTCGCGACGAGTTGGAAAAAAGGAATTGATTCGTTAAAAATCGTTAAGCCTTACCTACTCCGTGGGGACGCTGGATATAAATCAGTAGTTTTGCGAGCAGTCGCCCACCTGGAAATGCACAAATGGCCAAAAAGAAGAAAATCGGGAGCTATCCCAACACCATGATTATCATCAGCCTGACGGCAGCCCTGTTCCTGATCGGGTTCTGCGCCATGCTGGTGATTCAATCCAAAAAACTCGTCTCGATTATCCGCCAAAACATCGATGTCAGCGTTTTTGTGGACAAAAGCCTCTCCGAAGCGGGCCGGGATTCTATTTTTATGGAGGTCAGCCAAAAGCCCTATGTGCAAACTTTGGGCGACAGTTCGGACATTACCTTCGTATCCAAGGAACAAGCCGCCAAGGAGTTTATGGAAGGTACCAAAGAAGATTTTACGGCCTTTTTAGGCGAAAATCCGTTGCGCGACAGTTACCGCGTGAAAGTGCGGGAGGATTATTTTGAGGAAGCCAAACTCAAAGCCATTCAGCAAGATCTTGAAAAAGTAAACGGCGTTTACGAGGTCGTTTACCAGGAAAACCTGGCGGACGCCATCAACAAGAACATCACCAAACTATACATCGTCTTGGCTTCCTTTGCTTTGGTGATGCTAATAATCATCGTTTTATTAATAAATAATACCATTAAACTTGCCATTTACTCGCAACGCTTTTTAATCAGAAGTATGCAGTTGGTGGGTGCTACCAATGGCTTCATCCAACGCCCCTTCCTCATGCGTGGGGCCACGCAAGGGGTAGTCAGCGCGTTGATCGCCTCTTTTTTCTTAATCATTTTAGAACAAGTAGCCGTCCGCAACGTCGAAGGCATGGCGCAGTTGCAGGAGTACGACAAACTGGCCTTCGTCCTGCTTATGCTCGTTGTTCTGGGCATACTTGTCGGGGTAGTAAGCACCACCCAATCTTTGCACCGTTACCTAAAAATGTCGCTGGACGAACTTTATTGAGTGGAGAGTGGAGAGTTGAAAGTGGAGAGTACTTTTTCATTCTCAACTCTCCACTCTCCACTCTCAACTCTCAACTCTCCACTCTCCACTCTCCACTCTCCACTCTCCACTCTCCACTCTCAATTAAAAAACTATGTCTCCTAACAAAGATCATCTCCCCTTTCACGCGGCTAACTACCGCTTCATGCTCATTGGTTTGGGCGTCATTCTGCTTGGTTTTGTCGTAATGAGTCTCGATAAGGAAGAATTCGGCTTCGGGGTGCTGGGGCTAACCGTCGGGCCTATCATCACGGTGGCGGGCTTCATCTTCGAGTTCTGGGCCATTCTGCGTAAACCGGCGAATCAATGACCATTTGGCAGGCTATTATTTTAGCCATTATCGAGGGCATTACTGAATTTCTGCCCATTTCCTCCACGGGTCACATGATCATTGCCTCCTCGGTCATGGGCATCAGCCACTCGGAGTTTGTCAAGATGTTTACCGTGAACATTCAGTTCGGTGCCATTCTTTCGGTGATCGTGCTGTACACCCGGCGCTTTCTACAAACTACCGATTTTTACTACAAACTTTTCGTGGCTTTCCTGCCTGCCGCCGTCATCGGCTTTCTGCTGAACGACTACATCGACGCGCTATTGGAAAATGTGGTCGTGGTGGCGGTCATGCTTTTGGTGGGCGGCATCGTGCTGGTTTTCATTGACCGCATCGCCCAGGATCATCCCAAAGACCGTGAGATTACCTACCCTGAAGCTTTGAAAATCGGCTTTTTCCAGTGCATCGCCATGATTCCCGGCGTGTCGCGCTCGGCAGCAACCATTATCGGCGGTATGTTTCAGGGGCTTACCCGTAAGCAGTCGGCGGAATTTTCCTTCTTTTTGGCCGTGCCGACGATGGCAGCAGCGGCGGGCTATAAATTTTTGAAAACCTACGAAATCATTCAGGCCGAGGATATTAAAATCCTGCTACTGGGAAATTTAGTCGCGTTTATCGTCGCGATGGCTGCCATTAAGTTTTTTATCAATTTCCTGACCAAGTACGGCTTTAAGATGTTCGGCTATTACCGCATCGTACTGGGAATCATTCTGCTGGTACTGATTGCGCTGGGCTACGATCTGGACATCGTTTGAGCATGACGCAACCCTCACGAAAACCCGAAATAACCGACGAAGGCGAACTGATTCTGATCGACAAGCCGCTGACCTGGACTTCGTTCGACGTGGTAAAGAAGTTGAAGTGGGGCTGCAAATTTAAGAAAATTGGCCATGCGGGCACCCTCGATCCTTTGGCCACGGGGCTGCTAATTCTCTGCACCGGCCGCATGACCAAGCAAATCGACTCCTATCAGGCGCAGGAAAAAGAGTACGAAGGCGCACTAGTGCTGGGAAAAACGACGCCTTCGGTGGATTTGGAGACCGACTTCGACCACGAATACCCCACCGAACACATCACCGAAGCCGACCTGACGGATGCCGCCCGGCAACTTACGGGTACCTTGCAGCAGCTTCCCCCCATTTACTCGGCGGTACGCGTCGACGGCGAACGTCTCTACAAAAAAGCCCGCCGGGGCGAGACGGTGGAGATCAAGCCCCGCGAAGTGACGGTTTCGCTGTTTGAAATCGATTCCAATAACTTTCCCGAAATCAAGTTCAGAATCATTTGTTCCAAAGGCACCTACGTACGCAGTTTGGTGCGGGATTTTGGGCAATTGCTGAAAAGCGGCGCATACCTCTCTGCCCTGCGGCGCACTCGCATCGGCGAGTACAATGTGGCTAAGGCGCATCAACTCGAAGATTTTATCCTCAAAAAAAGGACCGAACTCGGTTTAGATCAGACGGCATGAAGGTTTACCACACCCTGGAATCATTTGAACAACTTCCAAACGCTGTCGTCACTAGTGGCACTTTCGATGGCGTTCATCAGGGACATCGCAAGATTCTGAGCCGTCTTTCGGAAGTGGCAACACAACAACAAGGCGAAACGGTAGTTTTGACCTTTTGGCCCCATCCGCGCATGGTGGTTTCCGAAGACAGCCAGGGCCTGCAACTGCTCTCGACCATCGAGGAAAAAATTGAACTTTTCCGCGACCTGGAAATCGGCCACCTGATTATTTCGCCCTTCACCCGCGCCTTCTCCGAACTCAGCCCCACGGAATTTATTCAGCAAGTATTAGTGGAAAGAATCGGAACCAAACGCTTCGTCATTGGCTATGATCATCGTTTTGGCCGCAATCGCGAAGGCAGCTTAGAATTCCTGCAAAAAGTGGCTCCCGACTTCGGCTTCGAGGTGGAAGAAATCCCCCGTCAGGACATTGACGAACTAGCCATTAGTTCCACCCGCATTCGAAAAGCCCTCCTAGTGGGCGACGTGCTGGAAGCCAACGGCTTGCTGGGGCGTCCCTACCAGTTTTCGGGCGTGGTCGTGAAAGGCAAACAACTGGGCCGGACGCTGGGTTATCCGACCGCTAACATTGACGTCAAGGAAAACTACAAACTGATTCCGGCCAACGGTGTGTACGCTGCCAAAGTCCAGCACCAGGAAAATATCCACAATGGGATGCTCAACATCGGCATCAGGCCTACCGTGGATGGAACCAGCCGTACCATCGAGGTAAATCTTTTTGATTTCTACCAGGATATTTACGGCGAAAGGCTGACCGTCGAACTAGTGGCTTATCTCCGTCCTGAGATGAAATTTGCAAGCTTGGATGAACTTGTCGCGCAGATTGAGAAAGACAAAGAGCAAGCAGTGCGGGCTTTGAAGTCATGAGTTGAAGAGTTTTCGCTCAATCGCTCGAACCGAAATATTCTAGGTCGATAGCGATTTCTTTATGAACAAGTTTTGTTTTATGAACCAGCCTTGTATATTTGATTTCTATTAGACCGCCCCAGCGGTTCCGCCCCACTCCTATTCAAAGTTCGCACCGCACCGGCGCCCCTGTTCAAATATTTACCTGATTTTGCGGATTTTGACTAGATTCTAACACAACTTCAACCCACACGATGGCGCTTCAACTGCTGCTTGCCGATGACGACGAAGACGATTGCCTCTTTTTTAAAGAAGCCCTCGCAGAGCTACCGATAGCCACGCACCTGACGATCGTGCAGGATGGGGAGCAACTCATGCAATGGCTAACCACCAACACCGGGCCACTTCCCCAGGTGCTGTTTCTCGACCTCAATATGCCCCGCAAGGGCGGCTACGATTGTTTGAAAGAAATAAAAGCCGACCAGCGGCTGCAGCATATTCCGGTCATTATACTCTCGACCTCCTTTGTGAAAGAGGTTGCCGACCGGCTTTGCGAAAAAGGCGCACACAGTTGCATGATCAAACCGGCTAATTTTCCGAAACTCAGGCAGTTCATTGAGCAGACACTTTCGTTACTGATTCCCGGAAATGGATCACCATCGGTAACAGAAGATACGGTTCGAAACGGTTGACGTACAGCTAATTTTACTATGAAAGAAGACGAAAAAATCTTATCCAAGAACCTGTTTCCGGTTGTTGGGATTGGCGCATCAGCGGGCGGGTTGGAAGCTTTTCGGAAA
>JBBSKK010000240.1:0-5683 GCA_038256395.1 Cytophagales bacterium
CGGAGGATTTTGTCAAATACGTGATCCGCTACGCTCTGGAAAACTGCGCCGACGACCTGGATTTCCTGGAAAAACGCCAGGCCGAGGAGGAAAAAAGCAAGCCGCAGGCCGAGCGCTCCATGCCGCTAGCCGAGAAACTCCGCTTCGTCGTGGACAATCCCTTCGAGCGGCTAACCTACACGGAAGCTATCAAAATTCTGGAAGACTCCAAGCCCCACAAGCAGAAGAAGTTCCAGTACCACGTGGAATGGGGCGTGGATTTGCAGAGCGAACACGAACGCTACCTGGTTGAGAAGCATTTTAAGAAACCGGTAATCCTGACCAACTACCCGCGCTCGATCAAAGCATTTTACATGAAGGTGGACGAAGCCTCGGACGCGGCCCCTGCCCCAACCGTCCGGGCCATGGACGTGCTGTTCCCCGGCATCGGCGAAATCATCGGCGGCAGCCAGCGCGAGGAGAACTACGAGGTGCTGCTCGAGCGCATCCACGAAGTCGGCATTGAGCCCGACGTGCTGTGGTGGTACCTCGAAACCCGCAAGTTCGGCACCGCCCCCCACGCGGGCTTCGGCCTGGGCTTCGAGCGCCTCGTCCAGTTCGTCACCGGCATGAACAACATCCGCGACGTAATCCCCTTCCCGCGTTTTCCCAAAAGCGCAGAATTCTGATGACCACGCTCCTCATCTTCCTCCTCATGGTTCCCGGCTTCGTGGTGGTGGGGGTGTACCTTGAGCGGAAGGTTTCGGCCTTTATTCAGGATCGGATGGGGCCGATGGAGGTAGGGAAATGGGGGCTGCTACAATTGATTGCCGACCTTTTGAAATTATTACAAAAGGAAGACATCGTCCCCAAGGCCGCCGACAAGTGGCTGTTTCTGGGCGCACCGTTCGTGATTTTTGCGGCGGTGTTCGCGGCCTACGCGGTCATGCCGCTGGCGCCGGGGCTGAGCGGCTCGGGGGCGGCGGTGGGTGTGTTCTATTTGCTCACGATTTTATCGATCGATGTCATCGGGATTCTGATGGCGGGCTGGGGTTCAAACAATAAGTACGCGCTCTTCGGGGCGATGCGCGCGGTGGCACAAATCGTTAGCTACGAAGTACCACTTGGACTTTCGGTATTGTGCGTGGTGATGCTTACCCAAACGCTCGATTTGCAGGCTATCAGTTTCCAGCAGGGAATCTATTCCCTGGAACCTGTTTATCTTTTTGGTTTAAAAGATTTGAACGTGGACGTGACGCGAGTCGGTGGGTTTCTGTCCTGGAATGTGGTCAGGAATCCGTTTCTGCTGATTGTGTACGTCATCTTTTTTATCGCGTCACTAGCCGAATGCAATCGCGCCCCTTTCGACCTGCCCGAGGGCGAGTCGGAGCTAGTCGGCGGCTTTCATACCGAGTATTCGGGCATGCGCTACGCCTTGCTCATGCTGTCGGAATACGGCATGATGCTGCTGGTGTCGCTGCTGGGGGCGGTGCTTTTCCTGGGGAGTTGGAACACGCCTTTTCCTAACCTCGGCCCCATCCGCCTGGCCGACTGGACGAGCGGCGAGCCGGGTACCTGGCTCGGTTATTTGTCGGGGGCTTTCTGGCTGCTTTCCAAAGCCCTGCTGGGTGTGCTGGTGCAGATGTGGGTGCGCTGGACGCTGCCGCGCCTGCGCGTGGATCAACTTATGTACCTCGGCTGGAAGGTGCTGACGCCCGTGGGACTGGTGCTTTTCTTTGTGTCGGGGGTGTGGCGGCTTTTAGGCGTTTAAGGCTGTCGGCAACCGGCTGTCGGCTTTTTTAAAGGTTCTTTGTCTGGCTTGAAATCTCGTAGTTCGGTTTCTTCGCACAAAACGCGCCCTTTTTCAGTTATACACAAACCAAACACTTAACTGCCACATTGCTAAAACCAAAATCATGAAAAAACACTTCTTGTTTATTGCCATCTTTATAGGTGGGTTTGTTGCCTGCACGAATGCCCAGAAATCTTCCAACCCCGCCGCCCAAGGTTTCAACGCCGCTGGGTCGGATGCGAAGGCGATTGCTCTCGCCGATGCGGCGATGGACGCAATGGGGGGCCGCAAAAACTGGGACAACACCCGTTACATCACCTGGAATTTCTTCGGCAACCGCCGCCTGACCTGGGACAAGTGGACGGGCGACGCGCGGGTGGAGAACCTTAAAAACGACCAAACCGTGCTGCTGAACGTCAACACCGATAAGGGCCGCGTCATGAAAAACGGCCGGGAAATCACGCAGCCCGATTCGGTGGCCAAATACGTAAAGCAAGCCAAAAGCGCCTGGATCAACGACTCGTACTGGCTGTTGATGCCCTACAAACTGAAAGACTCGGGCGTGACGCTGAAATACATGGGCGAGGAAACGACCGAAGATGGTGCCGCCGCTGAGAAAATTCAAATGACCTTTGAAAACGTCGGCGACACGCCGCAGAACAAGTACTACGTCTGGCTCAGTCCTGACACCAAGATGGTGACGCAGTGGGCCTACTACCCCAAAGCCGATATGGACAAGCCGGGTTTTGTCCTGCCCTGGAAAAATTATAAGCCTTACGGCAAAGTGATGATCTCCGGCGACCGGGGCCAGCGTCAGTTGACGGACATTCAGGTTTTTGATAAACTACCAAAATCGGTGTTCGAGTCTTTCGATAAAGTGACTTTCTAAAATGAATACCCAAACCATACTTACTCCCGAAACAGCTTCCAAAAAAACCATCGGCAAAACGGGCGTCTTGATCGTCAACCTCGGTACGCCGGACAGTCCGAACACGCCCGACGTGCGCAAGTACCTCCGCGAATTCCTGATGGATGGCCGCGTAATCGACATTTCGTACACCTCGCGCTGGATGCTGATTAATCTAATCATTGCGCCGTTTCGCGCCCCTAAGTCGTCCAAGGTGTACAAAGAACTGTGGACCGAAGCGGGTTCGCCGCTGAAAACCTATGGCTACGCGGTGGAGAAAATGCTGCAAAAGGCACTGGGAAACAACTATGTGGTGAAGCTGGCGATGCGCTACCAAAGCCCGAGTATCGAAGGTGCCCTGGAAGAATTGCAGCAACTCGGCCTTTCCAAAATCACCGTCATCCCGTTTTTTCCGCAGTACGCCTCGGCCTCCACGGGTTCGGTTTATGAGGAAGTCATGCGGGTGTTGGCGCAGTGGCAGGTTGTGCCTGAGGTTCGGTTTGTAAACCGCTTTTTGGATCATCCGAAATTCATCGAGGGCTTTGTGCAGACGGGCAAAAAGTACCTGTCTGAGCGTGACTACGACCACGTGCTGTTCAGCTACCACGGTCTGCCCGAGCGACAAATCCTGAAAGGTGACTATACCGGGAAGCAGTGTCAGTTGGGCAAATGCTGCGACACCGCCAACCGCCACAACCAGTTCTGCTACCGCGCCCAATGCTTCGAGACGACGCGGCTGCTGGTCAAAGAACTGGGTTTAGCCGAAGGTACCTACACGACGGCCTTCCAATCGCGCCTGGGCAAAACGCCCTGGATAAAACCCTATACCGACGATGTCATCAAAGAACTAACCGGGCGCGGCGTTAAGAGCGTCCTGGCGTTTTCCCCATCCTTCGTGGCCGACTGCCTGGAAACGACCATCGAAATTGGCGATGAGTACAAGGAGTTATTCGAGGAAAACGGTGGCGAGCATTGGCAATTGGTAGAAAGCCTGAACGACAGCGACCTCTGGGTGGAGACGTTGGTGGATTTGGTGAAGGGGTAGGTAAGGCACAAAGGGGCAAAGGCGGTTCGCCGCTGCGATCCAAAGGCACAAAGTGGGCTTGCGCCACAACTAAACTGCTAAACACCTCCACAACTAAACAGCACCGCGACGGCGGACCGTTTCAACGATTACACGCCGGGCGGGCGATCCCGTTCAACGATTACACAACCTTCCATGAAAGTAGCCATCATCTCCACATCTCCCCGTCAAGACAGCAATTCCCTCAAAGTAGCCAAGTACCTCAAATCCCTGTTTGCCGCCCACGAGAGCGATACGTCGTTGTTTGATTTTCGGGAAATCGATATTCCGATGGTCGGGCGCGGCAGTCTGGATCCACAGAATTTGTCGGCTTTTCAGCAGAAGCTTATCAAGGTGTGGGGCGAAGCTGATCTAGTAGTTATGGCCGTTCCCGAGTATAACTGGATTACGAGCGGCGAACTCATCAATGCCCTGCACCAGTTAGGCAAGAAGCCCTTTCTGCAACTGTTCGACAATAAAGTTTTTGCCCTGGTCGGCGTTTCGTCGGGGCGCGGCGGGCGGCAGCCTTGCCTGGAAGTCGGGATGATTATCAACAAACTCATCGGCTTCAATAAGGAGGTGTCCATGGTTTCGCCGCTCTACTTCGAGTCGCACGATACGGGCAAGAACCTGGAAGAAGACGGAACGCCGACGGGTAATGAGGTTTATACCAAGGGAATGATCGAGTTCGTGGACTACTCGCTTCGCATCGCCCGCCGCTGGCACGGCGAGAAGTAATTTTTACTTCAAAACCCCTTCTTTCTCGTACAAGGCAGCTAGGGTAGAAACGGCGTAATCCACTTCCGCCTTAGTGTTGTATTTCCCAAAAGAAAAGCGGACATTACCCCGCTCAGGATCGACGTTTAGCCCACCCAAAACGTGTGAGCCGACGTTGGAGCCGCTCGAACAGGCGCTACCGCCCGATACGGAAATCCCGGCAATGTCGAGATTGAACAGCAGCATGTCGTTCAGTTCCGAAGGCGGCAGACTTACGCTCAGTACCGTGTAAAGGCTGTTTTCCAAATCCGCCGACGCGCCGTTGAAGGTGACGCCTTCGATGTTGGCGCGGAGTTGCGCAATCAGGTATTTCTTTAAATCCTCGATGTGCCGACGGTGGCTGTCCATGTCGCGATAAGCTATTTCGAGGGCTTTGGCCAGGCCCACGATGCCGTACACATTCTCGGTGCCACCGCGCATATTGCGTTCCTGCGCCCCACCGAACATAAAGGGATCAATCTTGGTACCAGGCCGCACGTACAAAAAGCCGACGCCCTTCGGCCCATGAAACTTGTGCGCCGCCCCGACGATGAAGTGCGCTTTCAATTTTTGCAAATCGTGGGCGTAGTGGCCCATCGTCTGCACGGTGTCGCTGTGCAGGATGGCGTCGTACTCGGCGCAAAGTTCGCCGACGGCTTGCAAATCGAGCAGATTCCCAATCTCGTTATTGCCGTGCATGAGCGAAACCAGCGAGCGCGGCTTCCTGCGCAGCAATTCTTCCAGATGCGCCAAATCCACGTTGCCTTTTTCATCCAGCCGCACCAAGCTCAATTCCACCTGATCATTTTTGTGCAAATGCTCCATCGTGTGCAGGACGGCGTGGTGTTCCACAGGCGAAGTAATCGCATGGGTCAGGCCCAGCGTTGCTATGCTGCTCCGAATGGCGGTATTATCCGCCTCGGTACCGCCGGAGGTAAAGAATATCTCCGCCGGGGCCGCGTTCAATAGCCCCGCCACCGTCTTCCGCGCTCGCTCGATGGCCGACCGCACCGATCGCCCATGCGCGTGTATAGAGGACGGATTGCCGAATTGCTCAGTCAAAAAAGGCATCATCGCGTCCAGGACTTCGGGGTCCAGGCGGGTCGTGGCGGCGTTGTCGAAGAAAACTTTCAAAAGTTGTTGAATTGATGTTTAGGTGTTTACTTGTTGAGCTGTTTAGGCGTTA
>JBBSKK010000241.1:0-5663 GCA_038256395.1 Cytophagales bacterium
AGGGGCCTAGCGTACTTCGAGCTGGTTCGTTATTTCAACCGAGCTCCCCTCCAACTTGTCCCCGTGGCCGATCGCCTCGCTTCGGCGCAGCCGTTGGCAACGGCGGAGGTTTTGTACGCTCAGATTATAAAGGACGTCCAGGAGGCAGTCACTTTGCTTCCTAAAAAATCAGTTCAGGAAGCGGGTCGGGCCACCTCTGGATCTGCCGGAGCGTTGTTGGCCAACGTATATGTGATTCAGAAGAAATGGGCTGAGGCCGAAGCAGTCCTGAAAACCATAGTGTCCAGCAATGATTACAGCCTAATCCCAGACTATGCCAATGTGTATTCGACCACTACCGGGAATAAAAATAACAGCGAGTCAGTGTTTGAAGTACAGTTTCTGGAAGGCGCACAAGGGCTAAACGGCAGTTTTCTTTACAGTTTTTTGCCTCGCCCTATGGCTCCTAATGAGTTGTTTACAATCACCGGCACGTCCAATCCTCAGCCCTTGACAGGAGAAGGCAACGTTATACCTACCCCCGATATAATCGAAGCCTATGAAGTAGGAGACAAACGCAAAGACGTTTCAATAGCGTTCATCAAATTGGGTGGTGCCTTACAAACGGACAAGACCTTTCCGTACATTAAAAAATACGCTAAGCCGCACTCCCTGCATAATAATCATGGCATGAACTGGCCCATCTACCGCTACTCGGAGGTGCTGCTTTTCTTGGCCGAAGCACTAATGGAGCAAAACAAACTGGGCGAAGCATTGCCTTATTTGAACCAAGTACGTACCCGAGCCGGACTTGCCGCTGCCACAGCTTCATCCCAAACGCTACTCCGCACGGCCATTTACCAGGAACGCAGAGTTGAACTCGCCTTCGAAGCCAAAAGGTTGCACGACCTGGTTCGGACGGGACGGCTAGTAGAAGTAATTACGGCCTACGGAAACCGGGTAAAAGCTAACAAAGCGAAGTATTACTATCCCACAGAGGGCTTTGTGCCTGGTGATGCCTTTACCAACCTTGACTTGTACTATGGCCTGCCAGCCGCCGAAGCAGATTTGAGTCCAAACTTTTAATTTTTTTCCGAGAAGACTGGACTTCCCCGCTTTGGGAAGTTCAGTCTTCTCTTTTTTGCCCTTTGCCCTACCAAACGCAAGTAATTTTTACCCTCGACCTTCTTTTCCCTATCAAAAGCAAAAAAGTAAAAGCTCAGAATAAGGTTAAAACATCGGCCACTACGTCTCAGTTAGGTAGCTATCTCAGGAATTTTCATATAAAAAAACAAAACTCATGACCAGTAAACGCTTTTACGCGCTCATCCCGAAACTCCTGCTAGGCTTGGGCGTGATTTTAGGGCTAGGCGCTTTTTATGCAAAAGTCGCTCCTTTCGCTCCCACGCACGTCCGCCCAGACGATGACAAAGCCAGCAAACTGAAATTACAGCCCGGCTTTGCGGCGGAACATCTGTACAGCCCCTCGGAAAACGGGCAAGGTTCCTGGGTGGCCATGTGTTTTGATGACAAGGGCCGCCTCATCACCTCCGACCAGTACGGCGGCCTGTACCGACTGACGCTCCCGGCCATTGGCTCAGGTTCGACCAAACCGACCAAGATCGAACATCTTGCAGTCGGTATGCCCAGCGACACCTCGGGCATGGGTACGGCCCACGGGCTGTTTTACGCTTTCAACAGCCTGTACGTGATGGTGAACAACCGCGTGACGGATGCTTTACCCAAACACAGCGGCCTTTACCGGATGCAGGACACCAACGGCGACGACCAGTACGACAAAGTTACGCTGTTGAAAGAGTTGGAAGGCAATGGCGAACACGGTCCGCACAGCATCGTGATGTCGCCCGATAAGAAGTCGCTTTACGTGATTTCGGGTAACCACACTGATGCGCCTCAGATGGACGACTACCTGCTGCCCAAAACCTGGGAGCAGGATAACCTCTTCCCCTTCATAAAAGACCCACGCGGCCACGCCAACGACCGTATGGCCCCCGGTGGCTGGGTGGCCAATGTGCAGCCCGACGGCAGCAACTGGGTATTGTTCAGCGCAGGCTACCGCAACGCCTTCGACATGGCCTTCAACGATACGGGAGATTTGTTTGTGTACGACGCCGACATGGAATGGGACATTGGCACACCCTGGTACCGGCCCACGCGCATTTGCCATGCTACCAGCGGCAGCGAATTCGGCTGGCGCACGGGCAACAGCAAGTGGTCGACGGCCTGGCCCGACAATCTCCCACCGGTCATCAACATCGGGCAGGGATCGCCCACGAGTATGCTCTTTGCCAGCAACGCTAAGTTTCCGGCCAAGTACAAAAACACCCTGCTGGCTTTCGACTGGAGTTTCGGTATAGTCCATTCGATTCATTTGAAGCCCAGTGGTTCCACCTTTACCGCAGACCACGAGGAATTTCTCTCCGGTGTACCGCTGCCGTTGACGGATGGCGTCATTGGCCCCGACGGTGCGTTGTACTTTATGACGGGCGGACGTCGTCTGGAATCTGATCTTTATCGCGTTCACTATAAAGGCAAAGACGCGCTGGTGTCGTCCGTGGCCGTGACGCCCGTGAATAAAGAAAACGAACTGCGCCGGAGCCTGGAAAAATACCACACAGGCCCCAATAGCGCGGCTATCGCCGCCGCCTGGCCCAAGTTGAACAACGCCGACCGTTTCATCCGCTATGCCGCCCGCATTGCCGTGGAGCATCAGCCCGTGAGCCAGTGGCAGGACAAGGCTTTGAACGAAAAAGACCCCATCACGGCGATTCAGGCCGCTATTGCGCTGGCTCGCGTCGGCTCAGGGGCGACGCTTAAAGACGGTTTGAACGCCAATCTTTTAAAAATTAATCTCAAAACCCTGACCGAGCCGCAGCAAATCGACTTGCTCCGCGCTTACGAATTGGTGGCCTCGCGCCTGGGTGAACCTAATGCCGCGCAAAAAAAGCAAATCATCGCCGCCCTGAATCCCAGTTACCCATCCAACTCCGGTGAACTGAATCGCTCCCTGGCTCGCGTACTGGTGACACTAGACGCACCGGGTGTAATCGAAAAAACGCTGGCCCTGATGGACAAGAAAGAGGATACCAGCATGATGCCGGGCGGGATGACGGCGACCTCTTCTGCCGACCTCATTATGCGAAACCCACAGTATGGCCTGGACATTGCCAAGACTTTAGAGAAAATGCCGCCGCCCCAGCAAACGTACCTGGCGATGATGCTTTCGTCGGCCAAGGACAACTGGACGCCCGCCCTGCAAGAGCGGTACATGAAGTGGTTCCGCAAAGCCTTCGAATACCAGGCCGGCCGCAGCTACATTGGCTTTATGGACAAAGCACGGAATCTTGCTTTGACTCACGTTCGCGCTGACAAAAAGGCGGCCTACGATAAAATGTCCGGCGGCGAATTGCTGACCAAAAACGGTAACGATCTGGCGCAGAGCGTATATCCTAAGGGGCCCGGTAAAAGATGGGAGGTGGCCACGGCTCTACCAGTGGTGGAAGACCACCTGACAGGCCGCAACTACCAGCAGGGTAAGGATATGTACAATGCTATAACCTGCGGACGTTGCCACGCCGTAGGAGGACAAGGCGGTAACATCGGACCCGACCTCACCCAACTTGGTACGCGCTTTTCGAACAAGGACATCCTGGAATCGATCATTGAACCCAATAAGGTTATCTCCGACCAGTACGCCGCTACGCGCTTTGAGCTGAAAAATGGTGGATCCATCGTGGGCCGAATTACTAACGAAGACAAGACGAACTACACGGTTTCCCAAAATCCGTTTGCCCCTGATATGGTGGTGAAGGTCGCTAAGAAAGACGTCGCATCCAGCCAGTACTCTCCGTCGTCAATTATGTTGCCGGGTCTCATCAATAGTCTGAATGAGGAGGAATTGAAGGATTTGATCGCTTACCTCAAATCGGGCGGCAATGAGAAGGATAAGATGTTTTCAGCTCAGTCGTCAGGAACGAAAGGCGGAAAATAATTAGGTTGAACAAGGCAGGATGGCCCAGGAAGCATTCTGCCTTGTTTTTGTCTATAAATAAATTCAGGTAAAATTTAATTCAAGATCTGATTTTGGAAAAATATAAAAAGGTAAACTTTTTGGCAATCGTACTGGCCCTGCTGGTTACGGGAGTGGGGGTCACTTCCTGCGTTGGCCAGAAAAAGGGGGAGAAGGGTTTTGTAAAAATCTTCGACGGTAAAACGCTGAACGGTTGGAAGGGCGACCCGACCTACTGGCGCGTGGAAGACGGTGCCTTAACGGGTGAAATCACGCCCTCTACGCTGTTGAAAACCAATTCCTTCATCGTCTGGCAGGGTGGCCAACCGGGCGATTTCGAGCTGAAAGGCGAATTCAAGATCACCGAAGCGGGTAACTCCGGCATCAATTACCGCAGCGACCAACTCACCGACGTTCCCTTCGCCCTGCGCGGCTACCAGGCCGACATCGACGGCAAACGAACCTACACGGGCCAGAACTACGAGGAACGCAAGCGTGCCACGCTGGCCTATCGCGGCGAAATTTCTACCATCAATCCCTACGATGGTGAGGCTTCCATGGAAGCAGTACGCAGCAAGGTGGCCAAGAACAATTGGACGAACCGTACCGTGACCGGCTCCTTGGGGACGTCGGACGAATTGAAAACCCTCATCAAGCCCGAGGACTGGAACACATTTCATATCATTGCCAAAGGCAACCGCCTGCAACACTACATCAACGGCAAACTCATGAGTGACGTAACCGACAACGATGCAACCAGCAGCATGAAAAAAGGCCTCCTTGGCGTACAGGTTCACGTCGGCCCGCCGATGAAGGTGCAGTATCGGGATTTGCTTTTGAAGGAAATATAGTGGGGCGGTCGGCTTTCGGCTGTCAGCTTGCTTTTACTTAAAGATTAGAGCGATTGTATATTCAATCAATGAGGATTCAATCTGCTCCTGTAGTACTCATTTTTAATTACGAAGAAAAAAAAGGCCGAAAGCCGAAAGCCGACTGCCGACAGCCACCATGACAAAGATAGGTTTCAACGTACTCGCCTGGTCGGCGGTGGTTTCGGAGGATTTGAATCCGATTGTCGACAGACTTAAAAAGATAGGCTACGACGGCGTGGAGTGCTTCGTAGGCGCGGCCGAGGATCCGGCGGCTTACCGGAGTTTTGGAAAACATGCCGCTGATTTAGGTTTAGGAATGACCGCCGTGACGGTCGTTAGCCCCGAGACTAATCCGATTAGCGAGTCGGCATTGGTACGGGAAAAGGCTTTGGAGCGCATCAAGTGGTGCATCGATCGTTCGCATGATTTGGGCGCGACGATCCTGTGTGGGCCTTTTCACTCGGCCCACGCGCATTTCTCCCGGCAACCTGCTCAGGATGACGAATACGGGCGTGCCGCCGAACTACTGCATGATGCGGGCGTTTACGCGGCCCAAGCTGACATCATCCTGGCACCGGAAGCCCTCAACCGCTTCGAGTGCTACCTCTGCAATACTGCTGAACAATTGTACCGCCTGGTGAATATGGCCGGGCATCCCAATGTGCGGGCGATGTTTGATACGCATCACGCCAATGTGGAAGAGAAAAGCTACGCCCAAGCCCTCGAAACACTCAAATCCGTGTTGGTGCACGTCCACATCAGCGAGAACGACCGCGGTACGC
>JBBSKK010000242.1:0-5647 GCA_038256395.1 Cytophagales bacterium
AGAAGCAGGTCTTTGGGATCATTACAGGTTTGAAGTGATTGGCGACACCCTAAAAGTGTGGGTGAACGGCGAGGAGGACAGCCACCTCATCAACACAAAATACCAGGAGGGGTACATCGCTTTGAAAATTCATTTTCTGGGCGACAACCCATCGCTTGAAAAGCCGATGGCCTGGGTGAGGAATATCAGGATTCTCACGAGGAATCCGGGACGATTCGCGAGAGCGATGGCTATTCCGGCTTTGGTTGTCGAGTGAGAGGGGGTTAAAAAGTTTCGACAGAATGATGTTCACGCCTAAAATTGTGTGGATGGCGGACGTGAATCGGAAGGAGGGACGGGAGAAATTGATAGATACAGTTGAAAACTTGGATTATTTAATCAGTTGCAAACTGGCGTTAGCGGCGAAGGCTCGATGATAAGGCTACCTGCTTACAACTACCCAAATCAGCCGACTTTTTCCCCCACCCTAAACCCGAACTTACCCAGCCGTTCAATATGCCCTAAAACTAATTTGACATTGTATTCTGAGAGTGGCTTACGCTCTTCGGCGATGTCCTTCATATAAAGAAAATGTTGCACCCTCAATCGCTTGTGCCGACGATCCCAGCCAAATCCAGAAGGCAGCCGAAGTCAGCGATTTGGCTATTTTACAAACTGACCCCTACTTTTCTCAAACGGGACTCAAAGTCGATTCAGCGATCCGGCCGCATCGGTTGGTTACCATACCAGAAAGTCTGATTCAAAGGCAACTCGGAGATCTTCTCTTATCGTATCAAAGTGTTCTCAATCAGAAGCTTCGGGATTTATTTGTGCTGGGAGAAATTGATGGATAGCCTTATTGCTCAGTTCATTAGCTGCTGTCAGAAGTAGGAATCATATGTATTACGCCTTTGGCTTTGGTGTAAACTCGGTGGCGAGTCCGTCACAGACGGACGTCTATCTTTGGTACGCAGTCTTCCTTCGGAAGACGTACGCACAACCTTTAGATTTGCCATCTAGGACAAAACCAAGAAGCATTGCAAAATACGAGTGCTTGGGGTAAATTTATTCCGATAAAAATATCCTAAGTGGGAAGCAGGTGAACCCTAAACGCACAACTGAACACAAATTCAGCGCCCGATTCAGACACCTGCCTCCCTCACTCAAATCAAAGGCCATTTAGCTATCCAGGAAGCAGGCCCCAGCCTCGCCAATCCAATAAAGGTTTCAGCCGATTTGAGTTCACTTAGGCACTTGATTGTTCAACGTAAATTTAAGGAAAACATGGAAAATGCAATCACCCCCTACCGATTTTTCGTCGGCATCGACCTATCGAAGACCTATTTCGACGCCAGTATCGTCGGCATCGACGGTAAAAAGCTGGCCCACAAGCGGCTGGATAACACGCCACAGGCCTTCCCCGCCCTGTTCGACTGGGTCGCCAGCACGACCCGCTGCGATACCGCCCCGCTCTTCTGCATGGAGCACACCGGGGCCTATGGTCGCCGGCTCTGCCATTTTCTACAGGATCACCACCAGCCCCTGTGGATCGAATCCCCCCTACAAATAAAGCGCTCGCTGGGCATCCTGCGCGGCAACGGGGCCGCCCGCCCGGAATGACCGCATCGACTCGTTGCGCATCGCCCGATACGCCCAATTGCGCCAGCACCAGGCCCGGCTCTCACCACACTATGATGCCGCCCTGGAGCAACTCCACGACCTGCTGACGACCCGCAATCGGCTGATCGGGGCCTACAACTCGCTGAGCAAGGCCCAAAACGAGCTGGCCTGGGCCGACGAAGAGTCACACCGGACGGTGGTCGGGGTACAACAGGCGGCCATAGACGGGCTCAGCGCTTCCATCAGGCAGGCCGAGCAGGCCATTGACGCGCTGCTTAGGAAGAACCCGGCCTGGCGCAAAAACTTCGATCTGGCCACTTCCATCCGCGGCGTGGGTAGACTGACGGAGCTGTGGCTGATGGTCCACACGCGTAACTTCGACCCCCACTTCACTGCCCGGAAGGTGGCCGCCCTGGTCGGCATTGCCCCCTACGAGAGCAGTTCGGGCACTTCGGTCAACGCCGGGACGCATGTCTCGAAGTTCGGCCACCTAGACGTCAAGGCACTGCTGCACATGTCGGCCATGGCATCGATCAGGTGCAACGAGAAGGTCAAAGGGTATTATAAGCGAAAGAAGGAGGAGGGCAAGCCGGGACTGCTCGTGCTCAACAACATCAAGAACAAGATCGTCCATCAGATATTCGCCGTTGTCAGGTCGCAGGTGCCCTACGACCCGGCATTCGTCCACCAAAGGGCGGCGGCTTGAAAAAAATTGTACTATTTTAATTGACTTTGTCTTAGCTATCGCGAGTTTACTTGAATAAAAGAATGAAATCGTAACTTGTTTCAGAGCCCATTTCCCACGCTCGTCCCGATTTGCAATCGGGACGCTATCTCCCCGCGTTTGTAACGCGAATGCCCTCATACGCGGATCGCGTTGAAAACGCTAAGCGGACGAATCCCCCGATTACAAATCGGCGTTGGCAGTGGTTAGCAGTTGGGACACGTAAACAACGCACGTTAAGAGATTCCATTTCGTTCGTCCCGGTTCCGGGGCGACAAAGACAGCTTGCAACACCAGTCATGTAGTTTTCTCCCCGGAAATTCCTAGTTTTGGGTAATTTTGAATTAAAATCAACCTCAAAACAGAACCATCATGTCCAAAAGCATCATTGTCATAGTCATCCTTTTGTTGGTCGGCGGTATGTTCGGCTGCAGCTCCTACAACGGGCTGGTGCAGAAAGACGAGAACGTCAACGAAGAGTGGGCCAAAGTCCAAAGCCAGTACCAGCGCCGCGCCGACCTCATCCCGAACCTGGTCAACACCGTCAAGGGTGCCGCCGACTTCGAGCGGGGTACGCTCACCGACGTCATCGAAGCCCGCGCCAAGGCCACTTCCACCCAAGTCAACGTGGATGACCTTTCGCCCGAAAACATCCAGAAATTCCAGGCCGCGCAGGATCAGTTGAGCGGGGCGCTGTCGCGATTGCTGGTTTCGGTAGAACGCTACCCCGATCTGAAAGCCAACCAGAACTTCCTGGAATTGCAGGCGCAGTTGGAAGGCACCGAAAACCGCATTACCGTGGCCCGCAACGACTTCAACGCCGTAGTCAACGAATATAATCAGTCCGTGCGAACTTTCCCGAACGCGATCTTCGCCGGGATGTTCGGCTTCGACCGAAAGGGCTTCTTCGAGGCATCGCAAGCCGCCCAAAACGCCCCGACCGTTACTTTTTAATTCCCGCTCCAAAATGCAAAGACGCCATGCTGCCCGCCGTGGCGACATGGCGTCTTTTTTTGTCAATAAAAAATACCCATGCCTACTACTGATCCTCTATTTGGCAAAGCAGAAACGCAGCGCATCGTCGCCACGATCCAGGAAGCCGAAAAGCGTACTTCCGGCGAAATCAAGGTCCACATCGAGGCGCAATGCCCCGACGAAGACGTGATGGAACGCGCCAAGGTGGTCTTCGGCGAGCTGAGCCTGCACAATACCAAAGACCGCAACGGCGTACTCTTCTACCTCGCCCACCAGGATCGCAAGTTTGCGGTGCTGGGCGACAAGGGCATCTACGAAAAAGTCCCGACCGATTTCTGGGAAAGCACGAAGGAAAAACTCCGCGCCCATTTCAAGAAAAACGAATTTGTGGAGGGCCTGTGCGAGGGCATCGAAGAAGCGGGCCAGCAACTGCGCACCTACTTTCCGTACCAGTCGGACGACATTAACGAACTACCCGACGACGTGTCGTTTGGGTAAAAATCAGCCATGAAAAAATTTAAATATTTATTAATTTTTCTGCTTCTGGCGGGTCAATCGGTGCGGGCGCAGGACATCCCGCCGCGCCCGAGTCCGCCGAAGTTGGTCAACGACCTGGCCAATCAACTCAGCCCCACCGAAGAGGCCCAACTGGAGCAAAAGCTGGTGGCTTACAACGATTCTACCTCCACGCAAATCGCGGTAGTCATCGTGCCGAGCGTGGAACCTTACGCCATCGCCGACTACGCTTTCAAGTTGGGCCGCGAGTGGGGCGTGGGCCAGAAAGGCAAAAACAACGGTATCGTCCTGCTGTGGGCACCCGACGATCGCAAGGTGTTCATCGCCACGGGCTACGGCGTGGAGGGGGCCATTCCCGACGCCATCGCCAAGCGCATCGTCTCGCAGGAAATCATCCCCGAGTTCAAGAACAAACAGTTTTATCGCGGCCTCGACCGGGGCGTGGACGCCATCATCCGCTACGCCGCCGGTGAGTACCAGGCCGAACCACAGTCGGCGGACGACGAAGGCTTTCCCGGAGGCTTCGCGATCATTATTTTTTTGATAATTCTCTTCATCATCCTGCGCAACCGCGGCGGGGGCGGTGGTCGCGGCGGCAAGCGCTTCCGCAACTCCGGCGGCCCGGTTTTCTTTCCGTACAGCACTCACTCGGGCTGGGGTAGTTCCTCGGGCAACTTGGGCGGCGGAGGGGGTGGTTTTGGTGGCGGCGGTGGAGGATTTGGTGGCTTCGGTGGCGGCAGCTTCGGCGGCGGCGGCGCGGGGGGAAGTTATTAAAGGCAGGCACAAAGGGGCAAAGTCACAAATGGGAAAGGCCCTGTTTGAGAAGCAAGAACTTACTGAGGAAGAAATTGGAGAAGTTTCTCCAATTCTTTGTTCGAGAGTGACGCCGACTTTCCTACTCCCTTGGAAGAAATAGCGAGCCGAATTTTAAAGCATTTTTTGCCGATTGGAGTACCAGTATCTGGTTCAGTTTTTTGTTTGAAATACTGATGGTTATCGTTCCGAAAGCCTTCTGAAACGATACCATACTCCATAAAAAGGGATGAACCCAATCAAGAACTCTTTCCAGGATATTTTCAGGTACCGCATCCTCAAAATTGCCAAGGTAGGGATGTAGAAAAGTACACAGACTGCGAACCCCACCCAGCGTACTGTTTCTGGGTTTGATTGGGGAAAGGCTTTGGGCAATAGCCCCACGACAACGGCCCCGGCGATAAGCAGCAGCCAGTATTTGATTAGGTTGATGGTGGAAAAGAAATTGTAAAAAGAGGTGTGAATATAGCGTTTCAACAATTTATAACCGATACCGTATTTGAAAACTGGCACTATTGCCAATAATCGGGTAGTCTGGAAAGATGAATGACCCCAGCTTTACGCCCACTAGAAAGTGGTCGGTGATCTTGGCGTAGGTCTCAGCCACCAAAGGGAAGCCCAGATCGGTGTTGGAGACATGATAATTTGACCCCGACGTTGGCGTTCTGATTTCTACATTTTTACCCATCGTGATTAGCCCGGCTCCCGTACCAATCTGAACGGTAAATCGACCCTGGTTCAGCAGTTTGTATTTCACCAAAAAATTACTCTGCAATTCGGTGGCGTTATTGATGGGCACCCCATCCAGGGTGCTGGAAGAGGAGCCTTCCTTGCGATAGCTATACTGCGTGGTGAGGATGCCCGCCGCGAACGACCACCTTTTTTTGTGGTGATACTCGAACTCGCCGTTAAAAAGGGCCCCGCCAGTGACGGGCTTCTGTGAGGGCGTAGCGTAGTAGCCGCCACCCAGCACGATATCGAATCGCCCGTCCTGGGCGAATGTGGAACAGCAAGCCAGGA
>JBBSKK010000243.1:0-5628 GCA_038256395.1 Cytophagales bacterium
CATTTAATCAACAATGCAGTATCCTTATTTACTTCTAAAACCTGAGTTTGTATTCTAACATTAAATTCTCCTTGATTAATAAAAATGAAACAGGCTTCGTTTTCATAATATTCTTTGGGCAGCCTTTCAAAAGATGGAACTTGTAGCTTTTGGAAAACTACACGCCCTTTAAATTTTAATGTTTTTATATCGTATTCCAAGTTTTAATTGATGTTACGCCCCAGTTCGGTGTAGTCTGCCGTTGTGCGGGGTCTTCCGAAGGGAGACCCCGTACTGAAAATAAAAGGCCGTTTTTAACGGCCAGCGTCGCCAAAAGGTAAAACGTCAAAAGCTAATTTCCTCAGTTTTACGGCGTGTGAGTTTTCCTCAAACATCGTTAAATTCCAAACAACTAAAATCAGCAGACTCCTCGAAATCACAGAACTCTCTAATTTTTTCGATGTTTTGGGTGAAAAAATCTATGAACTCGCGCCGGATCGTATTGCCAAACCTCAGCCAGACGATCTTTGGCGGATATCCTTTGATGGTCTGTATCTCGTAAAAGTCAGCATCGAAAGTGACGATGATACATCCGTTATGCTTTGCGTACTCCCATATTTCGTAATCCTCAGCATTCTGTAATCCTACAAACTTGACGTGATCCAGTTCCGAAACTATGAATTTTAGATCACGTACGAGCCGATAGGAAATGTTTTGGTCGAGCAGTAGCTTTATGGCCAAATACTCGTTCAGGCGACCCGTGCTGTTCTCTCCCGATCCGCTGCATAAGCCAGACAAGCATTGATGTCCTCCTCAGTCAGTTCAGGAAAATCCTCAATGATTTCTTCCTTTGACATCCCCTTCGATAGCCAGGCCAGCACGTCGTAAACGCTTATTCTCGTCTCACGTACGCAAGGCCGCCCGAATCTCTTTTCCGGGTTAATTCTGATAATGTCTTTATAAGCTTTCATAGGTGTAATTTTCATATGAAGACGAAGGCAAAGTCTATTTACTCATTGGCTCGAAAATCAAGATACACCTGATAGTAAGGGCTTTGGGGAGGGCCCGAGGCCCGTAAGCAGTTGGTGGCGATGACTGCCCGAATCATTCGGTGGCGTACTTATCGTCCCGCAGCATTTTACGGTAGTCGTCTTCGGTGTAGCCTTTTCGGGCCGTTACTTCTTCAAGTTCGGTTTGCAGTTTCTGGTCAAAGTAGTCCATGAGTAATCGACGTACCTCGAGCGTGTGGCTCGGGTCGAGTTTTTGCTCAAACAGTCTCAATAAGCTAATCTGCAAGGAACTTAGCTTGGTTGATTCTTGCCTTTCAGAAATTGTCGCTGACATAGAGATTGATTTTTAGCATAAAAATAAGGGAAAATTCTCCAAAAACTCAACTACCCCACCTTCTCCCCCCCCTCAACCTTTCCTTCAACTGCCCCAACGCATCGCGGCACCTGGCGTCACCGTGGGCTGTGTCTCCACAGCGCCAGCGGTAACAAAGGGCTATGAGGACACTGGCCACGAAGTAGGACTCTAATTCAAAGCCCCCTTACTTCAACGCCAACTCCCCGCAAGCCTTCTCCGACGCCGACTGCTCGGCTTTTTTCTTGGTAAAGCCATTGCCGACGGTGAATGGCTCGTCGTCCACGAAAAGTTGGGAAATGAATTCGCGGTGGTGGCGGTCGCCGTTTTCGGACAGTACCTCAAAGCGGAGTTCTTTGTTTTCGCGCTGCGCCCATTCGATGATGAGGCTCTTGAAGTTGGTTTTGTTCTCGATGATGTCTTCGAGATCGTAGTGCGTCAGCAGCTTTTTGATGACGAACTTACGCGTGAAGCGGAAGCCTTTGTCGAGATAAATGGCTCCGATAAAGGCTTCGAGGGCATCGCCGAACATGGAAGAGCGCGAGGAGCGGCCCCGCCCTCCTCCGTCGTATTCGATGAGGGCATCCAGGCCCAGCTTGCGGGAGATTTGGCCGAGCGACTCGCGATTGACGATCCGGGAACGGATTTCAGTCAGGAAGCCCTCGTCTTTGTAGGGGTACTTGGTGAAGAGAAACTCGGCCACGATCATGCCCAGCACGGCATCGCCGAGGTATTCCAGGCGCTCATTGGATTCACGAAAGCCCTGAATGGCGGTGGGGCGAGAAGCGGAAGTATGCCGGAACGCCAACTGATACACGCTCAAGTTGGACATCCTTTCGCCCAGAATGTGTTCGATAGATTGCTTGAAATTCTTCTCGACCTCGCTAATTCCCGGCTTGAAAAGCGACAGAATGGGTAAAAGAATTCGCTTCCTCAAAATCGGTACAGTTGCGTGGTTTATTCTTCGAATTTCTTGAAAATGACCGAGGCGTTGTGGCCGCCGAAGCCGAAGGTGTTGCTCAGCGCAATGTCCACCTTCCGTTCCTGCGCCTTGTTGAACGTCAGGTTAAGGCGCGGGTCGATCTCGGGGTCATCGGTGAAGTGGTTGATGGTCGGGGGAACGATGTTGTCGCGGATGGCCAGGATACAGGCCACTGCCTCGATGGCCCCGGCTCCGCCCAGCAGGTGGCCGGTCATGGACTTGGTGGAGCTGATGTTCATCTTGTAGGCGTGGTCGCCGAAGTAGCGCTCGATGGCCTTGATTTCCTGCGGGTCGCCCAGCGGCGTGGAGGTGCCGTGCGTGTTGATGTAGTCGATTTCGTCGGGCCGGATGCCCGCGTCTTCCACGGCGTTTTTCATCACTTGATAAGCTCCGATGCCGTCGGGATGCGGAGCCGTGATGTGGTAGGCGTCCGAAGACATGCCCGCGCCGATGATCTCGGCGTAAATTTTAGCCCCTCGCGCCTTGGCGTGTTCGTATTCTTCCAGAATCAGCGCCGCGCCGCCCTCACCCAGCACAAAACCATCGCGATCCTTATCGTACGGACGGGAGGCCGTTTCGGGCGAATCATTGCGTTCGGAGAGGGCTTTGAGGGCGTTGAAGCCGCCGACGCCTGCGCTGATGATGGCTGCTTCGGAACCGCCGCTGATGCACACCTTCATCACGCCGAGGCGGATGTAGTAGAAGGCATCTATGATCGCGTTGGTGGACGAAGCGCAGGCCGACACCGTGATAAAGTTGGGTCCCCGGTAGCCGTAGCGGATGGACAGTACGCCCGAGGCGCTGTCGGCGATCATTTTGGGGATAAAGAAGGGGTTGAAACGGGGATTGCGACCGCCTTCGGAGAAGTTGATCACCTCGTCCTCGAAGGTTTTCAGGCCGCCGACGCCGGAACCCCAGATAACGCCGGCTTTGTCGAGATCCAGTTGGTCGGGAGCAAAGCCGGCGTCTTTTACCGCCTCGTCGGCCGCAATGACCGCGTATTGGGTGAAAGGGTCCATTTTACGAGCTTCCTGGCGCGGGATGTAGTCGTTCATATCCAGGCCCTTGATTTCGCAGGCGAACTTGGTGCGGAACCGCTCGGCATCAAACCTCGTGATGGGCGCAGCACCGCTGACCCCAGCCACCAAATTCCGCCAAAAAGTGGGTGCATCGTTCCCCAACGGCGTCAAAGCGCCCAAACCAGTAACTACAACACGATTGAAACTCATAGTACAGATAAAAAATGAAGAGGGTACGGGTAGTAAATTCTTAGAATATTACTTCGCGTTTTCTTCCAGGTAGGATACCGCCTGACCCACTGTGCCGATATTTTCAGCCTGATCGTCGGGGATGGAGATGTTGAACTCCTTCTCGAATTCCATGATCAGTTCGACGGTGTCGAGAGAGTCGGCCCCCAGGTCGTTGGTGAAGCTGGCGTCGGTCGTAACTTCTGACTCTTCTACGCCGAGTTTCTCGACGATAATCTGCTTAACTTTTTCTGCGATTTCTGACATTTTGTGAACGCTTTTTGGTTAAAAACGCCACAAAGAAAGAGATTTCAAACCACTTTTCAAACAATATTTTACCCCGCTCCCAGTTGCCTGTCTGCTCTTTAAACAAAAAATACGGCAGTAAATCAAGTACTTGCGCGATAATCATTCCCAAAAACAACCGACCGGATGGAGAACAAAGCGGAGGAATGTACCTTTGAGAAATATTCAAAACCTGCCTTTTGCCCCCTATGCTTGCGATTCCTAAACTCAAAAACACCGACGCCAACCACTTTTTCCTGATGGCGGGCCCCTGCGCCATCGAGGGGCGCGACATGGCCCTGCGCATCGGCGAACACATCGCCAACCTCACCGACCGCCTGCGCATTCCTTATATATTCAAAGGTTCCTACCGCAAGGCTAACCGTACCAAGCTGGATTCCTTCACGGGCATCGGCGACGAAAAGGCGCTTCGCATCTTGCGGGAAGTGGGCGAAACCTTCGGCGTACCGACCGTAACGGACATCCACGAGTCGGGCGAAGCCGCGATGGCCGCCGAGTACGTGGACGTGCTGCAAATCCCGGCCTTCCTCTGCCGCCAAACCGACCTGCTGATCGCCGCCGCGCAGACGGGGAAAGCCGTGAACGTAAAAAAAGGCCAATTCCTGTCGGGGGGCTCGATGAAATTTGCCGTAGAGAAAATCCACGAAACGAACCCCGACGCCCCCGTGATCCTGACCGACCGAGGCAACTCCTTCGGCTACGGCGACTTGGTAGTAGATTTCCGCAACCTGCCCGAAATGCAGTCCTTTAGCGTTCCGGTGGTTATGGACTGCACGCATTCGCTACAGCAGCCCAACCAAAGCAGCGGCGTGACGGGCGGCAAGCCCCGCCTCATCGCGACCATCGCCAAAGCCGCCATTGCCGTGGGAGCCGACGGCCTGTTCATCGAAACGCACTTCAACCCCGCCGAGGCAAAGTCCGACGGGGCCAATATGCTGCCGCTGGATCAGCTTGAAGGACTTCTGACGCAGTTGGTGCGGATTAGGGAAGCTTTATTTAATTGATAATTGATAATGAACGAGCAAATTCACGATAACGTCATTGGCATGTACATCAACGAACACTATTTCAAAACCGGAAAATATGGCGACTCTGCCGCTACCCAATCAACCGTTATTAGACACTACCCTCCCAAACCAGTAACTTTTAATTTGGGGAAAGGCAAAGATTTGAAAACGTTGAAGTCGGTGTGATCACTTACCAGATAATCGGCATTAACGCATAGCGACAGATCGGAGAATTTATTGCGGTCCGTCGTTACGGTCGTCTGGGTCATTTTCAACCAGTTGCCAACGATAGGCAGCCTATGCAAACACAACATTTGGGGCGACCGCCAATTGATGAAGTACTAATTGGGCCGTGTTATGAGAATAGGTTAAGTTAAGTATCTCTTCGTATTCGAGCAATATTTGGGTGCTAACGTACCATTCAAACTTTTGGGCTCGAAAATGAAGATATAGATGATAGTAAGGGCTTTTAGGAGGGATGGAGGCCCGCAAGCCAAACAAAATAATGTAAATTGCCTGGATACTGATGGAAATATCCTGGGTGAGATCGCGCGCTTCTCCTTTAGTCCAGACCATAAACAACCCGGCGACGCACTTAGGGCCGTCTCGGGCTGCCGTGATTAGACAAATGTCCAATACGGATGAGCGGTTTTGTACCGGTACGGGGGTTAGGCGCGAGGGTCAGGCACCAAACTCGCGACGGAGTCGGCTCAGATGTCTTTGGGTGATGCCCAGATAAGCGGCA
>JBBSKK010000244.1:0-5628 GCA_038256395.1 Cytophagales bacterium
ATTGGGAAAAAGTTTTGGTTAATGATGAAAACTAATAGTAGAAGATGATTTTATCTTTTACTTGACAAAAGTAATCCTCTCATTCCCCCGTTTTTATGACTTGTATTTAATACGAAGCATGACAATAATCATATCGGTCAAGGTGGAAGAGTTTCCAAAGAGCAGCTATCTTTGTCAATGGCCAACTATTTAGGTGAAAATCACCAACTTAATTCTTATTTCCTCCTCAATCTCCCTACCTTGTCGTTTTTTGTTGTGAGAAAACTTTGTTTTTTGAAGTTAACTGTTCTGTTCCTTCTTCTGGGCTTCTCCGCTTGCCAAAACGACCAGCGCAACGAAAGAAAGCCAAAGGAAGTCATCGAAACGCTCGACGACCTGGGTGCCTTGCCGTTGGAAGTGACGCATCCGGCCGACAATCCAACGAGCGAGGAAAAAGTGGCACTGGGCCGGCTACTTTTTTACGACCCCATTCTGTCGGGTAACAAAGATGTGGCCTGCGCCACCTGCCATCAGCCGGAGTTCAACTACGCCGAATTCATGGAAACCTCCATTGGGGTCAATGGCATGGGAAACGGTAGCAAGCGGCAGTTCCTGGCTCCGAATGATATTCCTTTCGTCAAGCGCAACTCGCAAAGTGTGCTGAATACAGCCTTCAATGGCATCACCAATCATGAACCCTACCACGCCGAATCGGCCCCAATGTTTTGGGATCTGCGGGCCAAAGGCCTAGAAGAACAGGCACTGCTGCCCATTGCGACCCTGGAGGAAATGCGCGGCCACGGCGTAACCGAAGAAAATATTTTAGCGGAAGTGGTGGACAGGATCAAGAAGATCCCCGAGTATCAGCAACGATTCGCGGCGGTATTTGCCGGAGAAACTCAGCCCATTACCGAAAAAAACCTCGGCAAAGCCATTGCCACCTACGAGCGAACGCTCATTGCTAACAACTCTCGTTTCGATCAGTATATGCGCGGCGACAGTAACGCCCTTTCATTGAGCGAAAAAGACGGGCTGAATTTATTCTTGAAAACGGGCTGCGCCAAATGCCACAACGGCCCCATGCTCTCTGATTTTAAGCTGCACACGCTTGGGGTTCCTGATTCTAAGAACCGCTCAGAAACCGACGCGGGTATCAAAGGAGATTACGCCTTTCGCACGCCCAGCCTGCGTAACTTGCGTTACACAGCCCCTTACATGCACAGCGGCAAATTTGCCAATCTGCAACAGGTGCTGCAATTCTATGAGGACATTTCGGGGGGCAAAATCCCCAATCCCAAAGTAAAGCCGGAGCAGATGGACACTCTTGCCACGCGGATGAACGTCAATTTCAAGGACATTTCCCGCATTGTGGAGTTTTTGAACACGCTGAACGACGACGACTTCGACAAAATAGTCCCCGATCGCGTTCCCAGTGGCTTGAAGGTGAAGGGAAACCTGGATTGAGAACCGGAGTAAAGTGACTTTGGCCCAAGAATGGCACGTGATTTTTAACCGTCCCTGGTACTTATCAACCATTCGACAGACAAAATCATGGAAAATACCCTGAATAAAATGAAAGTGGCCATCCTCGTAACCGATGGCTTCGAGCAGGTAGAGCTGACCAAACCCCGCGAAATGCTGGACGCGCAGGGAGCGACGACCCACATAATTTCTCCCAAAAAAGACGAAGTAAAAGCCTGGAACAGCATCGAGTGGGGAGAAACCGTATCCGTGGACGTCCCGCTGGAAAACGCCCGTCCTGATTATTACGACGCCCTGTTGCTGCCCGGCGGCGTGATGAACCCCGATTCGCTACGTACCAATAAAGCCGCCGTGGCCTTCGTGAAAGCATTTTTCGACGCCGGGAAACCCGTCGCTGCCATCTGTCATGCCCCGCAGCTACTCATCGAGGCCGATGTGGTCGTGGGACGCAAGCTTACCTCCTACCCTTCCCTGCAAACCGACCTGAAAAACGCCGGAGCCGAGTGGGTGGATCAAGAGGTAGTGTCAAGCGATGGTCTCGTTACGAGCCGCAAACCGGACGATATTCCCGCTTTCAACAAGGCGATGGTGGAGTTGTTCAGCGAGCAAATGGCGGAAGCAAGCCACGCTTAGCCTAGCCTGCTTTTTTAAGTATAAACAGCGTTCGTTGACATTTCGAGAATGTCAACGAACGCTGTTTTTTTGGGCCTTTATTGAAGCGTATTATCGTTCTTAGTGTTCCATTATTTCCTCCACTATTGGCTCATCCTGAATTCGATCGGAATCATGCATCTTGGCATCGTCCAACTCCCCTTCCCAGCGGGCGATAACTGTCGTAGAAAGGCAGTTACCAATCACATTGACTGATGTCCGGGCCATGTCCATGAGTTCGTCGATGCCCATGATGAGCAGTACTGGCCATTCCGGCAAGCCGAAATTGGCCACCGAACCGAGCAAAATCACCAGGGTCGCTCGGGGAATACCTGCCACGCCTTTGCTGGTAAGCATCAACATAAACACCATCGCTATTTGCTGACCGATGGGAAAATCGATGCCCGCTGCCTGGGCCACAAAAATGGTCGCCAGCGAGAGGTAAAGCGTGGAGCCATCGAGGTTAAAACTGTAGCCCGTCGGAATGACGAACGACACGATCTGGCGCGGCACACCGAAAGCCTCCATCTTTTCCATGGCCTTGGGCAAGGCCGCCTCCGAGCTGGTCGTGGCAAAGGCAATCGACACGGGTTCGGCGATTTGCTTGGCGAATTTGATGATCGGCACTTTGGCGATCAAAGCTACGGGAACCAGTACCAGCAAAATGAAGGCAATCAGAGCGCAGTATAGCGTCACAAGCAGCATCGCCAGGTTGCTCAATACATCGATGCCCATGTGGCCAACGGTTTCGGCGATGGCCGCCCCTACACCGATGGGCGCGAAGAGCATAATGATGTTGGTGAATTTGAACATCACCTCGGCCAACAGTTCTACGCCCGAAACGAATTTGTCCTTCTGTGCCTTCGGAAGCAGAGCCAGGCTCACGCCAAAAATGACGCTGAATACCACTACCTGCAGCACCTCGCCGTTGTAAATAGACTTCGCCAGGTTCTCAGGAAAAACGTGGACGATAATGTCCTGCCAGGTTTGCGGCTCGACGGTCGGCAGCGTACCGACAAAATCTGCCGGGGCGCTGATGCCCGCACCGGGTTCAAACCAGTTGGCAAAAAACAGCCCGATGAAAAGCGCAATCGTCGTCACGATCTCGAAATACACCAGCGATTTCCAGCCCATGCGACCTACCTGTTTCAGATCGGAATGCCCGGCGATGCCCGCCACTAGCGTGGCAAAAAGCAGCGGCGCGATGATCGTCTTGATCATTTTCAGGAAGATCTGCCGCAGGAAGTGCAGATTCTTGGCCAATTCGGGGAAATCATAACCGATTTCGGTGCCAATGACCATCGCGACCAGAATGGAGGTCGTCAGGTTGCGCTTCACGAAGGCATAGGCCAGCAGCCCGGCCATCGCCAACCAGCGGAGTGTGAGGAGAATCCCCTCCGGGATAGCGATTAGATTGTAGTGGTTGAGGACCGTAGCGAGAGCCGCCACGGTGATAAGTCCCCAGTTGAGCAGGGTAATGTTTGTCTTCATACAGAATAGCCAGTAGAACCTTTGGTGAATCAAGCGGTAAACTTAGCAAAAAAGCCTAAATTACGGCGTTGGCGGAAGGAATCTCGTCCCTTTTTATTTTTGCTATGAGGTATTTGCCCTGGCTGCGAAATGCTTATATTTGAACTAAAATTGTCAGGTTATGACCAAACAGAGAATCATTGAGCGCACAATAAGCGCTATCAATCAACTACCAGCCGACAAGGCAGAAGAAGTTTTAACTTTTGCTGATTTCCTGATAAAGCGTCAGGAAGAAAAACAACTCGCTTCAGGAATCCAAAAGCTTGCAGCGGAAAGTCAAGTTTTTGGCTTTTTGAACGAAGAAGAAGAACTATATTCTGAGGATGATTTAATCGAAGTTTTCAATGGCTAAGGGCGACGTGGTGCTGATTACTTTTCCCTTTACCGACCTGAGTGGGAACTTTCTGATGGTTCCAAGAATCAGGTGATCAAGACACGCGATAAACTTTATGGCTACTTATTACGTTTGCGAAGCCAGTACACCTTAGACAAACAATGCCAACTAGGTCCGAATTTCAAATTTTATCGAACAGGAGGTTGGTAGAAGCCAAAGCGTTGCAAAGTGCGGGACTCAACGGAGCCGCTTTTTATCTGGCAGGGTACGCGGTTGAATGTGGATTAAAAGCAGCCGTATGCAAAACGCTGCAAATTGACGTTTTTAACCTTCCGACTGAGCTTCATAAAGGCTTTAAAACCCACCGACTGGATCATTTGATCGTATTGTCAGGGCTGTCGAAAAGATTAGCGGAAGATATAGCCGCCAATGAGTCATTATCATTTGCGGCAAATTTTTTTGTAAAACCTCCTGACAGTATTTCTAGCTGGCAATCTTGGAGTGAGGAAGTTAGGTATAACGTGACTGATTGCAGTTCCAGCGCGTGTATTAATTTTATAGAAAACGTAGAAGTATTTTTGACATGGCTGAAGAATCACTGGTAAACGCCTTACAAACGCTCTTTCATAAGTTGACGGAAGAGAAAGGTACTCTAATTGACCGGGCCGCATTGGTTCCGGCTTACGAAGGTATGGTATCGGGTTTGTTCATTCTGACGGTAAGCATGCCCGACGGCAAATCATGCGAAGACAAGACGCGTTGCCTGATCCACGGAATGCACTCCTATTTGTCTTACGACGAAAGAAAACCCATTACGGGTGTTCGGGTGTTCGATTCTGGGCAAGAATTTGATCAGTACTTACAATCAGGACGTAGCCGAAAGACTTGTGAAGTATGTGAAGAAGAATTACGGATGTACAGCCCCAGCCTCAGACCGGAAATGATACCTGTCGAGGTTTGAAGAAAGTCGAACAGTGAAAAGTTTTCCCTTTTTACCAAAACCTCACACCTATCCTCAATCCAGCGGTTCGGAAGTACGCCTCCGTTTTTCCTCTGGCTCCTGACGAGCTACTTGCATTGGAATCGTAGATACCGGAAAAATTCAATCCAGCAGTTAGCTCCGCAAAGAATCCAAACTTTTTGCGCTGAGTTTCTAACCCTATACCGCCCGTTGCCCCTAACGACTGTTTTTTAAGCAATGATAGGTCAGTTGTGGAACGGGATGGATTCTCCAAGTCCTGATCTTGGTATTTTAATGGCAGAAGCAGTTCCAGGCCTCCTTTCAAATATAGCCGGAGCCGTCCCTGCTCGCTTTTGGCTCTGTGTATCTTTAAATTAAGGAAGGCGTCGGCACCAGAAATGCTGAACTCACTAGCGGTATATTCTACATTGTTGAGGTACCGTAAAGATTGGTACTCAGTTTGGAAGTACTCGACCCCTACGGACAAATCAAAGGGACTGCTGAACGTCACCAATGATAGTTGCAGTCCAGCAGAAGCAAAATAGCCATAGCTGGCCCCTTTTGGAGTTCCCTCTTTGGTGTACATTGGCTTGTTAACCATTAGCCGCATCGTAGGTTCTATTTTTACCAAAGTACTGTTCTCGTGTTGGCACTTTTCAGGGTAGGCTTCGCACTCAATTTCTGCCAAAAT
>JBBSKK010000245.1:0-5622 GCA_038256395.1 Cytophagales bacterium
CACACGTGGGCTGATGCATATACGCGGCGAGTTTTGGGTGGTTGTAGACCGCATCCCAACCGACCGACCCTATAAAATAGAAACCCTGTGGCATTGGCAACCCGACTGCCACATGAATCAGGATGGGAATACCATCTTAACCAACAATTCCAAAGGCAATCTGGCGGTGTTACCTGTTGGTACTCAAAAAATGGCTATTCGTTTTATGAAAGGGCAGGAGCCGCCGGAAATCCAGGGCTGGTACAGCCCGGAATACAACGTGTACTTGCCCAATACCGCCACCCTGTATAGCGCCGATATTAGGCGCGACCAGCCTACAAAAACCGCCCCGGCGAAACCCAGATAGAAGTTGCGGGCCAGATCAGTATTGGTCAACAAGATGAGGGTCAAATGAATGCCGCCCAGCACGTAAGTAAACAAAATCGTGGTGGGGGGGTAAGCCGAAAAGAGTGGGCGCGGCGGGCAGGAAAAGGACGACCAAGTAGTCGATGATGCCGTGCAGGCGGGAATTAATCACTTTCATGGGAATGGGGTTTAGAATTAGAGCCAAACGATGCGAAAAAGACATTTACGCCCAAAAAATCTAAAACGCCAGAACCACGCAATTTTTCCTTGAAAAATAGCCAGTCACGCCAGCAAATCCTCGTGCATTTTCTGCTTCACGTCTAGCAGCAACCGCCCCACAGTAGCGTGAATGGAAATCTTCTGCAACTGGGCTAACAGATGAAACAACTCGTGCTGCACCGTTCGATCCTCTTTACCGTAGTCCCAGATGGGCAGCACGGTTTTATGGAAAATGGTTTCAAAAGTCAATTCCTGAACCAGGATTCTTATTTGTTTGTCTTTGTTTCGCACCACATTATCGGGAAAATGCGTGAGTCGGTAGGCCAGCAGTTTGGCCATCGCCCGCAGACTAATGACCGCCGTGCCGGGGTCGTTGATGCCGGGGCTGAGCGCTTTTATGGCTACCTCGGACAGTTGCCGAAGTCCGTAGGCGTAGTTTTCCTCGATGGATTCGGAATCGTTGATCCGCAGCCCGCGCGCGGCTTTGTCGTGGGTGTCCTGTGAGATGGGTTTGCTGGCTTGCAGCAGCGGCTGCCCCTGCAGTACGAAAGTACCCGGCGTGTGGAGGGTGTAAAAAAGACAATCTTCGTCGTCGGCCAGATTCAGCAAAGTCTCGGTATCGTATCCCTCGTAAATCCCCGAGGAATTGGCGGTCACGTACGAGTCGCTCACCAGCTCGATCAGCTCGGAAGCCGGTCGTGGCAGCTCGCAGGTTTTTTCCAGCTTCTTGCGGGTTTCGTCGTACACCCGCTGAATGATGACCTCATACTTGATGGACTGGGTGACGTAGTGCAGAAAATAGATAAAGAGAAAAATATCGAAAATTGTGAGCAGAATGAGGAGATAAGTGCTCAGGGCCGGAATGTAAATACCGGAGTCGATGTCGCGAATGGTACTCAGCAGAAACAGTGAATAGACGATGGTACCAATATAAATTCCTAGTACAATCTGCTGGAAGCGATTGCCGATCAGCCGATTGAGTACACGATTACTCATCTGGGAAGCTGCCTGGCTCAGGATAATCATCACCATCGAAAAGCTGAAAACGGTCAGCGATATGACTCCCGACGTGATGGCCGAAATAATGCTCCGGGCGGTCGAGGCGTCTCTCAGGGAGGTGTAAGGAGGCAAATTGGCCTTGATCCCCTTACCCGCCTCCGAAAAATCGAAGGCGATCGTTAGGTAGGAGATGCCAAGGAAGAGCAAACCAATGAAAGCCGGGTAAAATGCGATGCTATTTAGGATTTTGTAGTAGCGGCCTGCCAGCCAGACGCGGGTATTGTTGAGCATAAATTCTTTTCTCTTATTCCTTAGTTTCGGCGATTTCCTTCATCTGCACCAAAATCGGGTTCCAGCCTTCGCCGTTGTTGCTGACGTCCTTGTACCGCTTTTCGCCCTCGGCGGCTCCTTCGAAGCCGTCCTGGGTTATCGTGAGCTTCATCCCCTCATCCGCTTCTTCCAGTGTGTAGGTCACGTTCAGGTAGTTTTCGGGAATATCGGGATAAGACGCGGAAGGGTCGATCACGGTGTATTTCAGACGCTGGCTTGGAATTATCTCTAAAATCGTGCCTTTAACGGGAATAATCTCCCGGCCTTCGTGCGTCATGCGCCACAGCAGCAGGCTGCCCACCTGCCAGTTGGAGTCGACGGAGCAGCCGAACATATACTTTTTGGTGTGTTCGGAGTTCACCAGCACGTCCCAGACCTGGGCGACGGGGGCGGCGATGTGGATGCTGTTTTCTACAGTAAGGTTTTGCATAATTATAAGTAGAAAAGGGTCTGGTTAAATGTCATTTGACGGGCTCCCGCAAGATCGTCTTTAATTTTTCAGGAATGGTTTTCCGAGGATCAGAAAGGTAAATTTCGTGATGGTAGCCATTTTTGGCGAAGCTATTGGCTCTCATTACAACATCCATCCTTTCCAAACTCTCCGGCTCAGTGCTGAAAGGCCCCAGATGCATCATTTGCACACACTTTCCTTCCGACATCTCGTAGAATTCGACTTTGCGGGCCAAAGTTAGGCTCTTTTTCGAGAGAACTGTCTCGATGCCTCTTTGCACATCGGCCACCGAAACATAATCGGGCAAGCGGATCAATAATCGATACTCCCACTCACTACGAGGTACCTTCAGGCTGGATTCGGTGATGGAAAGCCCGGCGTAGTTCGTCTCGTCGAACCACCACAGCCCTTCCAACTTAGCCACGACGAAATCTTTGTCCTGTTTTTTAAAAACAAACTTGATAGCGTAGGCGGTGGCGTAGAGTGCCTGGACGTTGTCAGTAAAGGCTTCGCCGTCGGGATCGCCCTTTCCCCCAATCGACAGGAACTGCGCGGGTTCAATTTCCACGATCTCGGGGTTTTCCGTCGCCTGGTAGTAGGCTTTGTGCTTTTTGGTCAAATCAAGTTTTTCCATTTTCTCTTTTTTTTTGTAAAAAGTTGAAGCACAAAGAAAGAGCGAGCGTGTGACAACCTGTTGTCAGCAGGGTCGAGAATTTTGCTTAAGATTTCAACTTCTCCCCAAAAAAATCAATCGTCCGCTTCCAGGCCAGTTCGGCGGCGGTTTTGTCGTAGCGGGGCGTGGTGTCGTTGTGGAAGCCGTGGTTGGCGTCGGCGTAATTGTGAGCTGTGTATTCCTTGTCGTTGGCTTCCAACGCAGCTTCGTAGGCGGGCCAGCCTTCGTTCACGCGGGTGTCCAGCGCGGCGTAGTGAATCAGCAGCGGGGCCTTGATTTTGGGAACGTCTTCGGTCGCGGGCTGAGCACCGTAGAAGGGTACTGAAGCAGCCAGACCCGGTAGGCGCACTGCCATTTGGTTGGCGATTCCGCCACCGAAACAGAATCCCACTACCCCGATTTTGCCGTTGCAGTCTTTGTGATTTTTCAGGTAGTCGTGGGCCGCGATGAAATCTTCCAGCATTTCGCTGCGGTCGCGCTTGCTCTGCATGGTGCGGCCCTCGTCGTCGTTGCCGGGGTAGCCGCCCAGCGGCGTCAAGGCATCGGGAGCGATGGTAATAAATCCGGCCAGGGCCGCCCGCCGGGCCACGTCCTCGATGTAGGGATTCAGACCCCGGTTTTCGTGGACGACCACAATACCGCCCAGGGGCAGCTTTGCATCCGCTGGCTTCGACAAAAGGGCTTTGATGGTGCCGCCGCCTTTGGGCGACTCATACTTGATGTATTCCGATTTCAAGCGCGGGTCGTCGGCCTTCACCTGAATATTTCCCTGGTAGTCGGGCATCAGGAAGCTCATCAGCGAGGCTACGGTAATCCCCCCCACTGCGTAGGCAGATAGTTTTTGCGCAAACTCCCGCCGGTCGAGGCGATTGTGCGCGTAATCGTCGTAGAGATCAAATACTTCCTGTTTGATTTCTTCTCTTTTTATTTCGCTTATGGTACTCTGGGTTAGGCTTTTAATTTATGAAAATTATCCGATAGGCTATCTGGTAAAGATAGCCCAAGTGACGCAGCTAGCAAGCGTGCGTATTTTGTCCTGCCCGCTTTTCAGGCATTTCTCTTCTCACGATGCACCGCCTTGCCGTCTACATCATAATGCGTAAAAGCAATCGTCGGCGCCCCACCTTCCCGCTCGACTTTCACTCCCAAAAAACCACCCTTCAAACGTAAAAACTTATGCTCGGGCCGCACATCGTCCTCGTCCCAGCCTTGGGCGTGGGCGTCGCTGACGGGGCCGGAGCCGAACTCCATCAAGCCCGTTTCAGCGTCCACCGACACGTACTGCCAGTGGCGGTCGCCGTTGACGATGTACATATTTTCTTGCGCCGCCAGGTACTTCCGCAGCCACTCGCCCTCCGTGCGGAAAGCGTCGTTGGCGTGGTTGTCGGTCTTCTTCTCGCGGTCGGGGCCGACGATGGGCGTGGGCGAGAACAGGATTTTGAACGTGGCGTCCGACGCTTCGACGGTACTTTGAAACCACTTTTTCTGCTCCGCTCCCCAAATCGTCTTGCCGGGATTGTCCGCCGACTTGTTCGGCGACCGAAACTCGCGGCCCTCGGCCAGCCAGATTTGCAAGTCTTTGCCCCAGCGGAAAGTGCGGTAGGGCTTGTCGGCCAGCGGCACGTTTTCGCGCCATACTTTCAGGCCATCTTCAAAGGTGAGTTGGCCGTAGGCCGGGGAAGTCGGGCCGCTGTCGTCGTCGAGCAGATCATGGTCGTCTTTGAGCAAATAGACGGGCGTTTTTTGGTAAAAATCCCGCAGCGCGGGCCAGGCATCCATCGCGTGCCACTTGTGGCGGGCCTTTTCGAGGGTCTTGGCCAGCGGGCCGGGTTTGTCGTTATAGACGTAGTCACCCGTTTGCAGGAAAAAATCGGGATTCAGCCGCGCCATGCTGTCGTAGGTTTTGAATCCGCGTTCCGCGTCGTCGTGGCTCCAAAAATACTGGCAAGTGGAGGTGACGAGTTGAATGGGCCTCTCGGTTTGCTCAGCGGGCGCAGTGGTGAAGGTGCCCGAATGCGTGGAGACCTCTCCTTTTTCGGCGGGCTTGGCTTCCCAAAGAATCTGGTACGTAGTGTTTGGTTTCAGATTCTCAAAGGGGATTTTTATGGTAAAATCATTTTCTTCCTTAGCCTCCTGCCAGTCCGAGCGGAAGACAGTTGGGCCGCTGGTAAGCGTAGCCCTAACCAGCCCTCCCTTGCCCACTACCGCCCCATCCATCTGGGCCACGGGCGCATTTTCATCAAAATCAATGGGGTGGCGAAAAACTTTGGGTAGCCGCTGATGCGTGACGGGGTTTGGTTTTTCCTGCCCACAAAGCCGCGTCCACAGAATGGCGGAGTTAGGCGTGACCTCGGCGGTTTTGCAGCCCGTGGTGAAGAAAACCCGGTTTTCCTTTTTTGTTTTGGCAAAAAGGCCGGGAATATCGCGAAAAGAGAAGGCGGCGAGACCGATTCCGGCTTTTTTGATGAAAAATCTGCGGCTGTCGAGTTTCATTGTTTTTCTATTTTTTGGACAAAAAGAATATTTTAAGAATATCCTGCCAGGATTTACCCAAGCAATGCGTTAGCGAACAGGTTGAAGCTGCACCTCATTCGCAACGCCCTCA
>JBBSKK010000246.1:0-5604 GCA_038256395.1 Cytophagales bacterium
CCGGCGCGGTCGAGACGGAGTTTTCGATGGTGCGCTTCAAGGGCGACGAAGCCCGCGCCGACAAAGTCTATGAAGGATTCGTGCCGCTGCGGGCCGAGGACATTGCCGATAGCATCGCTTATGCCGTGAACGCCCCGGCTCATGTCATGATCGCGGACATTACCATACTGGCGGCGGCGCAGGCGGCGGCTACTACGGTTTATCGGAAATAAAGGTGGAGAGGAGAAAGGAGGAAAGGACAACTGCTGGAGTAGCCGCTACACTACAACTCATTCAACAGGTCTTTTGCAGAAATTGCTTTGAGTTTGCCCGCTTTGATTAATTTCGTTTCCTCGACCGAATTCTTGATCCCCTAAGAACCTCGGCTTTATAGGAAGTAAGAGGTTTGTATTTAAAAACGCTCAACCAGCACCTCGGCGTCAATTGCATGGCCACCTTTGTATTCCAGAATGTGTACAAAGGGCAATTCGGCTTTTAGTTTTCCAATATACTTGGCGGGATTGAGTTGGTTCAGATATTCGTCCTTATTGCCGTACACGAAGTGCGTGTCGTGCGGCGGAAGGCGTTCCTTCTCGACTAGTTCGAGAATGCCGTTAGCGAAGTAGCCGCCCCACAAAATCAGGCGATCGCATTTCATTTCGCTGTGGTTGACCCAGCGGCAGGCCGTGGCGGTACCTTGGGAGAAACCCAGAACCGTGATGTGGACGTTTTCGGGGGAGAAATCTTTGAAAACCTCCTGCTGGATGCTTTCGAGATAAGCCACATAATCTTCGATTTCGTGCAGCCGATCTTCGCGCGTCATCCAGCTTGCCCCTACCCTACCCGATTCATGATCCAGGTAAAATCGTGACATCGCCTCTGGTGCCACAATGAGCGTTTCATTGTCGTGGATTTCCTCGAATTTTCGGATAAAGTATTCCGCCAATTGCCCATAACCGTGCAGCACAAACCAAACCCGCCGGGTGCGTTCACCCATTTCTCCCAAAGTAAAATAACGGGCGGTTCGTGTAACAGCGATGGAGTGATTGGTAGCTTTCAAGGTTGTTGATTTGTTGGTTTGAAAAAATCAGGCTTTACTATTTATCTACTTGCTGATTTTTAGAACTTTGTGCGGCGCGGGCCGCCCCGCTTTGTGCCTTTGCCCTTCTACGCTCTAACCTGCAAACTCCCCGGCACGATCTCAACCTCGATGCGATTGGTTTCTAACTGCCAGGGTTCGCCATCGTAATGCACCAGGGCCGGGCGCTCGGTTTCGACGGTTAACGTCGTCAGCGACTGGTACGCAACGTAAGTTGAGGTTTTCAGGCTTTTGGTAAATAGCTGAAAGGCCAGCGCCGTCCCGAACCACGTGGGAAAAGGGGCTACGGTACATACTTCCAGCAGTCCGTCGGCGAGGTCGGCGTGCGGGGCCACCCAGGCGTTGTTGCCGAATTGGCCGGCGTTTGCGAAACTCAGGGAGAAAACCTCTGCCTTCTGTCCTGCGATTTTGAGTTTTTGCGGCAAATAATCGAGGTACGCTTTTAGCGATACCTTTACATAAGTGTCCCAGCCGCGCTGGCTTTGCTGACCGAAAAGTTGACTCACGTGGGCATCGAAACCCAGCCCGGCCACGCAGAAAAAGGGCTGAAAATTGAGCGTGGCGCTGTCGATGGTCGTCGGGACGCTCTTCCAGAGGTGATCCAGCGCCGCCGATAGCGTGAGCGGAATGCCCAGGTGCCGCGCCAATCCATTGCCCGACCCCAGCGGCAGGATCCCCAGAACCACGTCGGAATGCAGCAGGGCCCGCGCCACCTCGTTGACCGTTCCGTCGCCACCCACCGCCACTACCGTGCCAAACTGCTTATTGGCCGAGGCCACCGCCGCCAGCTCCGTGGCGTGGCCCTGGGCTTCGGTGATGACACACTGCGCCTCGTGTCCGGCGGCTTTCGCTTTCCGTTCCAGCAGAGTAGCCATCTGCCCGGCTTCCCGGCCCAAAGTAGTGCCGGAGTTGGGATTGATCACAAACAGGAAAGACTCACGCACTACTTTCAGGAAAAAAAGACGAACAGCAGAAGAATGAAGACGATGATGAAAAGGTAATACAGCCCGTCCACGAACGGGTACTGCTGCCGATCCACTTTCTTGAAAAGGTTTTTGAACATGCCGGAGGCGTTAGGTTATTAGGCTGTTAGGTAGTAGGTTCGCTGATTCAGACGCCTGCTTAGCGTCCTCTACTTTCAAAATTAACCCTTCCTATAACCGTAAAATTCCGCAAAATACATGAGAAACACCACGCTGACCTGTCTGCTGTTGTTAACTATCACGGCTCTATCGGCCCAGTCCCGCGCCGACCGCCAGACCATCCTGGCCACCCTCGACCGCCAGACCGCCGACTGGAACGCCGGTAAAATCGACGACTTCATGCACGGCTACTGGGAGTCGGATTCGCTGATGTTCGTGGGCAAAAATGGCGTGACCTACGGCTACCAGAACACCTACCAGGGCTACCTGAAGCGCTACCCCGACCGCGCCACGATGGGAACGCTGAAGTTCGATATCCTGCACCTTAATTTTCCGGGAAAAGACGTGGCCTTCGTCGTGGGAAAGTGGCACCTGACCCGTCCCAAAGTCGGCGATATCGGCGGGCATTATACCTTGCTTTGGCGGAAAATAAAAGGAAAATGGATGATCGTGTGCGACCACACGAGCTGATAAGCTTTACCAGACTGCAACCGCTTGAAGGACACAGGGATCAGACGTTAAAAAATAGCCGTAGTAATCGTTGCGCCGCCTGCAAGGGCAACTCGCCCCCCTCGCGCACGGCCCGCTCGGTAGCCTGCCACTGCGCTGAGATATCAGGATTGTTCATAAATCGCTCTTCCAGTTGCTGCCGGACGTAGCTGCGCAACCAGTCCACGTTTTGGTTTTGGCGGTTTTTGTCAAAGAAACCATTGACTTGAGCAAGGGCCTTGTAGTTTTGAATAAAATCCCAAATTTCTCCAATTCCCTCGTTTTCAGTAGCCGAGCAAGTCACGACCGGGACGTTCCATCCCGATTCGGCAATTGTGAAAAGATGCAGGGCGCTGCGGTATTCACCCACGGCTTGCTCAGCCAGAAGCCGGTTGGGGCCGTCGGCCTTGGTGATGGCGATAGCATCGGCCATTTCCATGATGCCTTTTTTGATTCCCTGCAACTCGTCGCCCGCGCCCGCCAGTATCAGCAGCAGGAAAAAGTCGGTCATGCTGCGCACCAACGTTTCGGACTGGCCAACACCCACGGTCTCGATGAGAATAATATCGTAGCCCGCCGCTTCGCAGAGCAGCATCGCCTCGCGGGTGCGGTGCGTCACGCCCCCCAGCGAACCGCCCGCCGCCGAAGGCCGGATGTAGGCCAGCGGGTGGTTAGAGAGGGTTTCCATGCGCGTTTTATCGCCCAGAATGCTGCCGCCCGTCCGCTGACTGCTGGGGTCCACCGTCAGTACCGCCAGCGATTTCCCCAGCGAAACGATATGCTGTCCAAATGCTTCGATGAAAGTGCTTTTCCCTACGCCCGGCACGCCCGTTATACCGATGCGGAGCGAGTTGCCCGTGCGCGGCAAGACGCCTTCAAGTACCCGTTGCGCCAACGCACGATCGGCGGACAAGCGGCTCTCCATTAAGGTAATCGCCCGGCTCAGCACCATTCGGTCGCCGTTCAGGACTCCTCCTACATATTCATCAACGGTAAGGCGAGAGCGCATGGGTTATCGTTCTTCTTCTTAATCAAAACAGCCAGGCCAAGCCCGCGCTGATTCGCACTAAGCGCACAAAGTTAGCCGAAATCGTTCGACGGTCATTCAGTCCCATACTACAAAATCTCCCCGTACCTTTGCCGGATGCAAACTACTGCCAAGCCGGAAGGGGCCACACCCGGCGAATCGACGGTGGATTCTTCGCCACAGCGCATCTTCACTACCCAGTTCTGGCTGCTTAGCACGAGTTCGTTCCTGTTCTTTGGGAGTTTCAATATGCTCATTCCTGAGCTGCCCGCTTACCTCACCAGCATGGGCGGAGCCGAACACAAAGGGCTTATCATTAGCTTGTTTACGCTGACCGCCGGGATTTCCCGCCCGTTCAGCGGCCGCCTGACCGATCGCGTGGGGCGAATTCCGGTCATGGTGTTCGGGTCGCTGGTGTGCGTAATTTGTGGCTTTCTGTACCCGGTTTTCGTCACCGTCGTGCCTTTCCTCCTGCTGCGGCTGGGCCACGGCTTTTCCACGGGCTTTAAGCCCACGGGAACGGCGGCCTACATCGCCGACATCGTTCCCGCGCACCGCCGGGGCGAGGCGCTGGGGATTTATGGCATGGCGGTCAGCATCGGCGCGGCGTTGGGGCCCGCCATCGGGAGTTGGGTAGCCAACGCTTTTTCGTTGAATGCGCTGTTTTACACTTCTTCGTTTGCCGCCTTTCTGTCCATCGCTATATTGCTAAATATGAAAGAGACGCTCCCCAACCCGTCGCGGCTCACGTGGGAAGCGTTCCGCATCACGCGCAAGGACGTCTTCGAGCCACGTGTATTCTCGCCTTCGCTGGTCGTATTTCTGACCTATTTTAGTTTCGGCACAGTGCTGACGCTCATTCCCGATTTCAGCGATTCGCTGGGCTTGCACAACCACGGACTTTTCTTTCTGGTCTATACGCTCACCTCGCTGTTCATCCGGCTGGTAGCAGGCCGTGTATCCGACCGCTACGGACGGGTGGAGGTGGTCGTCGTGGGTTGTTCAATGCTTATTATCGCCATGCTTTGCACGGGCTTTGCCACTTCGACGGGCCTATTTTTTACGGGAGCCGTGTTTTTCGGCTTCGCGACGGGCATCCTCTCCCCTATCCTCTCGGCCTGGACGGTCGATTTGAGCGAGGAAAACAGTCGGGGACGAGCGATGGCGACGATGTACATCTCGATGGAAGCGGGCATTGGCCTGGGGGCGTACCTGTCGGCGGCAATTTTTGCCAACGACGTGGCCCGGTTGCCGCTGGCGTTTTCGGTCATGGCCGGGTTCGGCCTGGCGGCGTTGATTTACGCGGTCGTTATTTTGCGCATAAACAGAAAGGAAAACCATGCTATTTGACGATTCCTACCGCACCATCGAAGCCCCCGCCGAAGGTTTCTTCAAAGACCGGGGCAGCAAGTTCTACGCCTTTGCCTATCCGATAAATTCCGAGGAAGATACCAAACCGTTACTGGCTACCCTACGCGAGCAACACCCCAAAGCCGTACACCATTGCTACGCCTATCGCCTGGGCCTCGACCGAAACCAATACCGCGCCAACGACGACGGCGAACCCTCGGGTTCCGCCGGGAGGCCCATCCTGAACACGCTGTATTCCCAAGACTTGACCAACACTTTGGTGGTAGTCGTGCGGTACTTCGGCGGCTCGCTGCTGGGTATTCCGGGACTTATCAACGCCTACAAAACGGCTACCGAAGCGGCTTTGGCGCAAGCGAAGGTTATTGAAAAATTCGTTTGCGATGAATACGAAATCCGCTTTCCCTACGAAGCGACCAGCGAAGTGAATCGGGTTATCAAAACCTACGATTTGGAAATAACGGAGCAGCGGTTTGAAATGGAATGTACTTTCAAGGTAC
>JBBSKK010000247.1:0-5604 GCA_038256395.1 Cytophagales bacterium
GCTTTCAAGAACAACCAGTGGAACAAGTACCGCATTGAGGCCATTGGCAACCACATCCAGACCTTCCTGAACGGCGTTCCGGTGGCCCACGTCCTGGACGACATGACGCCCAAGGGCTTCATCAGTCTGCAAGTCCACGCCATCAACAAACCCGAGCAGGACGGCACGCAGGTGAAGTGGAAGAACGTCCGCATCAAGACCGACAACCTCAAACTCAGTCCCTGGCCCAACGACGTGCGGGTGGTCAACCTGATTCCTAACACGCTCTCGGACGAGGAAAAGGCGCAGGGCTTCAAAATGCTTTACGACGGCAAGTCTGCCAACCAGTGGCGAGCCTACGGAGGCACCGACTTCCCGCAGAAGCGGTGGAGCTTTAACGATGGCACCATCAGCGTCGCCAAGTCCGACGGCTCCGAAACGGGCAACGACCTGGTGACCCGCGACAAGTTCGGCCCCGGCTTCGAGTTCGACTTCGAGTTTAAGCTCACCGAAGGCGCCAACAGCGGCGTAAAGTACTTCGTCAACGAAAGCCTGGATTCCAAAGGAAAGTCCGGCCTCGGCCTGGAATACCAGGTGCTGGACGACGAAAAACACCCCGACGCTAAGCTGGGCGTAGTCGGCAACCGGACGCTGGCCTCACTCTACGACTTAATCCCGGCGGAAAAGCCTGGCAATTCTGTCAAGAAAATCGGCGAGTGGAACCGGGGACGCCTCGTCGTGCATCCCGACGGCAAAGTGCAGCATTTCCTAAACGGACAATTAGTATTGGAGTACCAGCGCGGCGGCCCGATCTACCGCGCCCTGGTGGCCCGCTCAAAGTACAGCAAACACGAAGATTTCGGCCTGGCCGAAAAAGGCAACCTCCTCCTGCAAGACCACGGCAACAACGTGTCGTTTCGGAGTTTGAAAGTGAAAGAAATAAAGGAGGAAGGCAGGAAGGCAGGAATGGAGTAAAGGATTTTTCGTCAAGTAGGGGCGAACCTCTGTGTTCGCCCGGCGTCGAATGAGCGATTCTATGTACCCCTGCTTATTAAACATTTAAACAAATCAACATTTCCACATCAATTACACGGTTAAACGATTCAACGATTAAACAACAAAAACATGGATAATAGAAGAGATTTTATAAAAAAAACAGCCCTGGCTACCGCAGGTGTGGCCGCTGTGGGTTCAAACGCTTTCAGCGCCAAGAGCTACAACAAGATCATTGGCGCGAACGACCGCGTTCGGGTGGGCATTATTGGCTTTTCCCAGCGTTTCCGGTCGTCGCTGGCCCCTAGTTTCGGCGATCACTCCAAGGAAATGAATTTCGAGTTCATGGGCGTGTCCGACATCTGGAATCGCCGTCGCGACGAGGCAGCGGCCTACTTCAAGGGCAAGCCTTCGGCGGCGAGTGATTTTATCCAGTGCCGCAACAACGACGAACTCCTCGACCGCAAAGACGTGGATGCCGTCATCATCAGCACCGCCGACTTCCAACACGCCCTGCACAGCACGGCGGCAATCAAGTCGGGGCGCGACGTGTACATGGAAAAACCCTTTGCCGAGTCGCTGGAAGACGCCAAGCTGTGCCTGAAAACCGCCGAAGCTTCCAAGCAAATCGTGCAGGTGGGTTCGCAGCGGCGCTCAGCCCCCAACTACCACGCCGCCAACAAGTACATCAACTCCGGCGAGTTCGGCCCGATTTCGATGGTCGAAATGACCTGGAACGTCAACCAACCCGGTCGCTGGCGTTTGCCCGAGCTGACGAAGGAAATCCGCAAGGAGGACACCGACTGGGACCGCTTCCTGATGAATCGCCCCAAAGTGGCCTGGAATCCGCGCTACTATTTGGAGTACCGCCTTTTCTACCCTTATTCGTCGGGTATTCCCGGTCAGTGGATGTCGCACCAGATCGACACCGTTCACTGGTTCTCGGGTCTGAACGCACCGCGTTCAGTGTCGGCCAACGGCGGAGTGTATGTCTGGAAAGACGGGCGCAAAAACGCCGATACTTTCTCGGCGGTATTCGAGTACGGGCCTTTCGACGATCCCAGCAAAGCTTTTCAGGTGATTTATTCCTCGAGAATGCACCAGGCGGCGGGCGACGTAAAAGAGTACTACTATTCCAACGCGGGTATGATTAACCTGGACACCAACGAAATCACACCCGAAGGAGGCTTGCAGGCTGGCCCCGCCAAGGCGATGGGCATGAAGCCCAATTTGGTGCCCAAGATGAATCTCGGTGAGGTCGCCAAGATGGAAACGGGGGCCAATACGGGTGCCGATCCGATGACCTCGCTGCACATGCGAAACTGGATGGAGTGCGTCCGCAGCCGCAAGCAGCCCAACGCCCCGGCCCGCGCGGGCTTCAACCACGCGGTGGCCAACATCATGGCGACGCAGGCCCTGCACACGGGCAAACGCGTGACCTGGGACGAGAAGAAGAGCGATATTGTGGTGAGTTAAATGTTGTTGATTTGTTGAATCGTGTAATCGTTTAATTGATGTTTGTTGTGTATTTGTTTAGTTGATTTTCAAATCGCTCAAACAGGTACACAACTTTTTTTTGTCTATATGAAAAAGATATTATTGATAGCTGGCTTCTTGCTGACCGTAACGGCTTTTATTGCTGATGCCCAGCAGGTGAATTTAATGAACAATGGCGCGGAGCGAAAAGTGGAAGTAAGCGTGGATGGGAAACCGTTTACGGCCTACATTTATCCCAGCACCGACGTGCTTAAAAAAGCGGTGCTGTATCCGGTGCGAACCGCGCAGGGTACCCTCGTTACGCGCGGCTGGCCGATGGATCCACGGCCCGGCGAGCGGGTGGATCACCCCCACCACGTGGGGGTGTGGTTCAATCACGGCGATGTGAATGGCTACGATTTCTGGAACAGCTCCAATGCCGTGGATCGTACCAAGAATAAGTACGGTGACATCGTTCACACGGGAATCACGAACCTGAAAAGCGGTAAGGGCAAGGGCGAGTTGGACGTGACGGCAGCCTGGGTCAGCCAGGATGGCGACACGCTGATTAAGGAGAAAACGACCTACATCTTCCGCGCCGTCGGCGATGAGCGCATCGTGGATCGCATCACCACCCTGACCGCGCAGCAGGACGTGACTTTTACCGATTCCAAGGAGGGAATGTTTGGCATGAGAATGGCCCGGCAATTGGAACTGCCATCCAACAAAGCGGAGGTGTTTACCGACGCCAACGGCGTGGCTACCAAGGTAGCCTCACTTAATAACGAAGGCGTAACGGGCAACTACCGCAACAAAGAAGGCGTCAAGGGCGACGACGTCTGGGCCAAGCGCTCGGCCTGGAACGACCTGAGCGGCAAGATCGGCAATGAGGACATTAGTGTCGCTATTTTCGACCATCCCCAAAACCTTGGCTATCCGGCCTACTGGCACGCGCGGGGCTACGGCCTGTTTGCCGTCAACCCCATGGGCGACAAAGAATATTCCGGCGGCAAGGAAACCCGCAACCAAAAGCTGTCCAAGGGGAAATCCATGACGCTCCGCTACCGCCTGGTCGTCGCTTCGCATCATCTTACCGATGCCGAAATGAACAAACTGGCGGGGGAGTTTGGGAAAGTGAAGTAGGCGCGTTTCGCAGGGGCGCCTAGCGCAGCTTTTGGGTTTTAGAAAGATTCTGACGTTTCATCAAGGAGCCAGCCCGTTGGACACACTGTCCAGCGGGCTGGCTTTGTTTCAACCTACTGTCCGAAAATGGTCAATACTGTCCGATTTCGGACAGTAAAAGCTTGAGACTGGTGTTTAGTTTGCTGATAATCAACATTTCAGTTTTATGGCATAGCTTTTTCTTAGAACAAGTCAAACTCCTTTCCTCCCTGCTCCCTCCTCCTTTCCTCCCTTTCTCCTTAAAAAAGCCATGTTAAAAAATCACTTAAAAATTGCCCTCCGGAACCTGTCCCGCCACCGGGGATTCACTATTCTCAATACGCTTGGCCTGAGCGTGGGCGTGGCCGCCGCGCTGCTGCTGTTCATGGTGGTTCGCTACGAAACGAGTTTCGACACGTTTCACGCCAACTACGACCGCATCTACCGCGTCATCCGGCAGCAAACTTACCCGGATGGCAGCGGCGAAGTGGGGCCGGGTGCACCGCTGCCCGTAGCGGCGGCTCTGAAAACGGACATCCCGCAGTTTGAGAAAGTGGTACCGATTTTTGGTACCCTCGACCCGCAGGTGACGGTGCTGGGCAGCGATCCCAATTCGGGCGATCTCTCGACCAAGTTCATCGAGGATAACGAGGGGCTGATGGTCGATCCTGAATTTTTCAAAATGTTGGATTATTCATGGCTGGAAGGTAGCCCTGAGGTGCTGGCGCAGCCGAACGTGGTGGTGCTGTCGCGGAAGTATGCGGAGAAATATTTTAAGGATTACCGAACAGCCGTGGGCCAGTACCTTCGCATCAATAACACCACGACTATGAAGGTGGGCGGCGTGCTGGAAGATGCGCCGCAGAATACCGATTTTCCGCTCAACATTGTTTTGTCCTACGAGTCGAAACGCGCCCAGCCGAAGTTATTTGGGTTTGGCGAATTCGATAACTGGGGAAGTACCAGCAGCAACGACCAGATTTTCGTGCAGCTACCTGAAAATTTTTCGGCGGCTTCGGCCAATAATTTGCTCGAAAAATTCTCCCGCAAACACTACGACAAGCGAAACGACAACGACAAAAAGACGCATTCGCTCAGCCCCCTGGCGGACATGCACCACGATACGGAACTGGATAACTACAAAGATCGCGCGGTACCCAGGGAACGCATCCGTAACATCGCCATCGTCGGGATTTTGATTCTGCTGATGGCCTGCATCAACTTCATTAACATCTATTCCGCCCTGGCTACCAAACGCGCCAAGGAAGTGGGCGTCCGTAAAGTACTTGGTAGCCAGAAAGGTCAGTTGGTCGCGCAGTTCCTGACCGAGACCTTCCTGGTCGTGCTGGCGTCGGTGGCCCTCGGGTTTGTGCTGGCCTACACGGCCATTCCGGTGCTGGAAGCGATGTTCGATATTCCGACTGACCCGTCGCTACACGTCACTTCCGTGTTGGGGCTGTGGTTGGCGGGGTTGCTGCTGGTACTGACGTTCCTGGCCGGGCTTTACCCGGCGCTGGTACTGTCGTCCTTCTCGCCGCTGGAGGTATTTCGCAAGAAAGCCTCGCGCGGCTGGTCAGGTGGCCTGACGCTGCGCCAGAGCCTGATCGTCTTTCAGTTTGCGGCGGCGCTGGTGCTGATTATCGGTACGGTCATCAACTTGCGGCAAATGGAGTACATCGGCCAGTTGGATCTGGGTTTTGTAAAAGAAGGCGTTTATACCCTCAACATGGATACCGAATACGTCTCCCGCAACGAAACCCTGCGGAACGAATTATTGCAATTCCCCGAAGTGAGCGCGGTTTCCTTCGCCTCCGACCAGCCTTCTTCCGGCAACGATTGGGGGAGTAATTTTGGCTACACGAATTTGTCGGAAGACGAGGATTTTCAGATTTCGATGAAAATGGCCGATGGTGATTATTTCAAGACCTACGGCATCGAGTTCGTGGCGGGCGGTCCCTACGCAGTGGGCGATACTAACACGAAATTCGTGGTCAA
>JBBSKK010000248.1:0-5603 GCA_038256395.1 Cytophagales bacterium
AAAAATCAGAATCCCGGCCCACGAAAATTCGGTATTCGCCGCGCAGTACTCGCCGGACGGGCGGCACCTGGTCACGGGTAGCCGCGACGCTCACCTGAAAGTCTGGGACGCCGCGCAGGATTATGCCCTGGTCAAAGACGTTCCGGCGCACCTATTTGCCATCAACGACATCGCCTTCCGCGCCGACGGGGCGTACCTGGCCACGGCCAGCATGGACAAATCCATCAAAATCTGGCAGGCCGATACCTTACGGCTCGTCAAAGTCGTGGACCGCGCCCGTCACGCCGGCCATGCGACCTCCATCAACAAACTTCTGTGGCTGCCGGAAAGCAATTGGCTGGTATCGGCCAGCGACGACCGCAGCATTTCCGTCTGGGAAATTGAAGAATGAAGTCGGGTACATGGCAACCCCCGCCCCGGAGAATGGTGAATCATAATCTTTCAGGAGATTTGGCGTGATTATTGAAGGGCCGATAGCCAAGAACCAACCGCCCTGTCAGGCTGAGCGTACCGGGCTGGCGTTCCAGTCGAAGCCCCGACTGCCGATGGCTAATTTTTTTTTGAAAATTGCCATATTAGTCGGTACTTAACCGAATTATCCAAGCGAAATATTCCATTAAACGGGCTACAAAAATGAAAATCACCCCTATCGATATCCGGCAGCATACCTTTGAAAAAGGATTCCGGGGCTACGACGTCGACGATGTCAACGCCTTCCTGAATTCGCTTTCGCAGGAATGGGAGCGCGTGATTAATGAAAACAAGATGCTGAAAATGCAGCTCGAAATCGCGGAAAAGGAACTCAACAAACTGCGGGACGTCGAAATGACGCTTTTCCGCACCCTGAAAACCGCCGAAGAAACCAGCACCCAAATCACCGAACAGGCCAACAAAGCCGCCGAGAAGTACCTCGAAGAATCGCGCCGCAAGACGGACGAGGCCATCGCCGAAACCAAGCGGAAGGCCGCCATGATCGTGCAAGACGCCGATAACGAGGCCAAGTACGTCCGCGAGGAGATTATCAACGAACTCAAAAACCAGGAACGCGACTTTAAGGCGATGGAGAAGTACCGCGACAACCTGGTGGTGCAGCTCAAATCGCTGGTCAATAATACCAACGAGACAGTAGAACGCTTCGAGAAAAAATTTAGCGAGGACTCTTCCTTTGCCCATAAGATGGAGGAAATCAAGCAGCAGGTGACGGAAGCCGCCAACCGACCTACGCAGGTAGAGGTGGCAGATAGTGAAGAAAATGACAAGAACGAGGCCGTGGACCCGAGCAAGGAGGCGGTTGCAGTAGTGGAAAGTTCCGAGGAAACGAACCCCGAAGAAACAGAAACAGCCGACGAGCAGGAAGACGGTCAGGATGCCGCCGACGAAGCCCTGGCCGAAGTAGAAAGAATGGCGAAGACGCGAAAAGCCGCCGAAGAACTGGAAACAACCGAAGGCACGAACGACGGGGAAGCCACCACCGAAGAGTCCTCGAAAGGCAAAGGTTCGTTTTTCGATGAGATCGCTTAACGGAAAACAATGGGAACGATCACACTCGAAGGCCTGGAATTCTTCGCCTACCACGGCTATTACGACGAAGAACAAAAAGTGGGCAACAAATATTCGCTCGACATCACGATTCACACTGACTTCTCCGTCGCCGCCCAGAACGACCGCCTGCGCGGCACGGTCAACTACGAGGAACTCTACACCATCGCCGCCGAAGTGATGCAGGAACGCGCCCGCCTGCTGGAACACATCGCCTACCGCCTTATCGCGAAAGTTCGCGAGAAATATCCTGATGTGGAGAAGGTTCACGTGGCGGTTTCCAAGTTCAACCCGCCAATTGGTGGCGTTTGTTTAAGGTCGAAGATTACTTTGGAAGGATGAGGAGTGATGAATGATGAATGATGACGGGGACACCCGTGTGCTACGCAAATGAATTATGAAAAGGCCTAAAAAGTTGAGCGATGAGTTGCTTAGGAGAATCGAGCGCATTGAGAATGGTACGGCCGTATTGATTGAGGTCGATTGGGCGGAAATAATGGAAAGGGCGAGTAAAATAGAAACGGATGAACCCAAGCTACGTCGAAAGCGAAACGTACCGAAATCTTGATTTTACGGAGAAAAAACTCCCCAAAGGCGAGTACGACGAATGCACGTTCAAGAACTGCAACTTTGCCGATTCCGACCTTTCGGGCATGAGTTTTGTAGATTGCGCGTTCGAGGACTGCAATCTCAGTTTAGCCAAAATAAATAACACCGCCCTCAAAGACGTGCAGTTCCAGGGCTGCAAGATGATGGGGCTGCACTTCGAGAACTGCAATCCGTTTTTGTTAACGATGCATTTCGACGGCTGCCAGTTGAACCTCTCTTCTTTTTACAAACTGGTTTTGAAAAAGGCAAAATTCAAGAATTGCAATCTGCACGAAGTGGACTTTACCGAAGCGGATTTTACGAATTCCGTCTTTCAGGAATGCGACTTCGCCGGAGCGATTTTTGACCGTACAATTTTAGAAAAATCCGACTTCCGCAGCGCCTACAATTACTCCATCGATCCCGAATATAATCGCATCAAAAAAGCGAAGTTTTCTTTGGGCGGATTGACCGGACTGTTGGATAAATACGGGATTGAGATAGACGCCTGACCAAAGGGCCTACACCATATCCACCGCCACTTTATACTTCGGATCTTCCAAAACGTTGACATCGATCAACGTCTCAGCGTTGGACAATAGCCGCCGACAATCGGGGCTGAGGTGTTTGAGGTGTACTTTCTTGCCAACTTTCTGGTAGCGTTCCGTGATTTTGTTGAGGGCTTCGATGGCCGACATATCCACCACCCGGCTTTCCTCAAAGTCGATCACCACTTCGTCGGGATCGTTTAGCACGTCGAATTTTTCGTTGAAGGCGGCTACCGAGCCGAAGAACAGCGGACCATAAATTTCGTAATGCTTCGTGCCATCTTCGTCGAAATGCTTGCGGGCGCGGATACGCTTGGCGTTGTCCCAGGCAAAAACCAGCGCGGCGATAATGACGCCCACGATTACGGCCAAAGCCAGGTTGTGCAGCAGCGCCGTCACCAAGGTTACTAGTACCATCACGAACACATCGGACTTGGGCATTTTAGTAAAAGTCCGCAGACTGGCCCACTCGAAAGTACCGATGGCGACCATAATCATCAGCCCGGTAAGTGCCGCCATCGGCAGCCGCTCGATCAATCCCGAGCCGAACATGATGAACACCAGCAGCATCACCGAAGCCACGATGCCCGATAGCCGCGCCCGCGCGCCCGAGGAAATGTTAATGAGGCTCTGACCGATCATAGCGCAGCCGCCCATGCCCGAGAAAACGCCCGACAAAATATTGGCCGCGCCCTGCGCCACGGCTTCCTTGTTGCCCCGTCCGCGCGTTTCGGTGATCTCGTCGATGATGTTCAGCGTCAAAAGGCTCTCAATCAGGCCCACTCCGGCCATGATGGCGGCGTAGGGGAAAATAATGGTGAGCGTTTCAAACGTAAAAGGCACACTCGGCAAATGAAAAGGCGGAAAACCGCCCTGAATCGAAGCCATATCGCCGACAGTTTTGGTGTCGATGCCGAAGAAAGTCACGATGCCGAAAACGACTAAAATTGCCGTTAGCGAGGCGGGGACGGCCTTGGTTAACTTGGGCATGGCCCAGATAATGAACATGGTCGTCAGCACCAAACCCAGCAGGATGTAAAGCGTATTTCCCGTCAGCCACGCGCCGGAAGCATCTTTGAACTGATCGAGCTGCGACATAAAAATGATGATCGCCAGACCGTTCACGAAGCCAAAAATGACCGGATGCGGTACCAAGCGCATCAGCTTGCCTAATCGCAGCAGTCCGGCGGTGATTTGAATTATGCCCGCTAGCACCACCGTGGCAAATACATATTCCACGCCGTGGGACTTGGCTAAGGCCACGATCACCACCGCCACCGCGCCCGTTGCGCCGGAAATCATGCCGGGTCGCCCGCCAAAGATGGAGGTAATCAAGCCCATCACGAAAGCCGCGTACAAACCCGTCAGCGGCGAAAGTCCGGCGATGAAGGCGAAGGCTACCGCCTCGGGTACCAACGCCAGGGCCACGGTCAGGCCGGAGAGTATTTCGGTTTTATAATCGACTTTTTGGGAAAGGTCGAAGAGATCGAAGTATTTTTTCATGCAAATTTTAAAAACAGAATTTGAATACGAAAATAGATTATTCCGTGAAGTGTAAAAAGAAAGGTTTTAGAAGTAGAATGGTTTATTGTGGGAAAGGAAATAAAAATAAGGCTTTTTTGGTTCCTTTCTTAGAAAGAATAGAGTCGCAAAGATAGGATTTTTTATACAATTAGCTCCTCAATGCCTATGGAAAACGTCTCATTTACGACGAGCGTCATTTTTATTCTCATCACGTTTCTTACCGTGGGCCTGTTCTATTGGGCTTCTCCAAAATCAGGCTGGCTATTGATGGGTGTTGCCGTATGGATAATGTTTCAGATGTACTTGACTTCTTCCGGTTTTTACAAAGTTCAAACTACGCCGCCGCGCTTCATCGTTCTGGGCTTACCGCCCGCCCTTCTCATCGCTGGTATTTTCCTTACGGCACGCGGACGAGCTTTTATCGATAGCCTGAACGTGGCAAAACTGACCATCCTGCATACGGTCAGAATCGCTGTCGAGATTGTCCTGTATTTTTTGTTCGTGGCGAAAGCCGTTCCCGAAATTATGACTTTCGAGGGCCGAAACCTGGACATTATCGCGGGCCTAACCGCGCCGTTGGTTTATTATTACGGTTTTGTAAGAAAAATTCTGCCGCCTTCCTCGGTGATGCTCTGGAACTTGACGTGTCTGGGGTTATTGCTGAATATCGTAGTACTGGCCGTTCTTTCTGCACCTTCGCCATTGCAAAAACTAGCCTTCGACCAGCCCAATCTCGCCATAACCCATATTCCTTACGTAGTGCTGCCGAGCGTGGTGGTACCCATCGTGTTGTTTTCGCATTTGGTGGCGATACGGCATTTACTCGGCAGGAGAAAAGCGGCGACTAGCGTCGACCAGTGGTAGCTCTTTCACAAGAAATGCCCTCACTCGGTTGAGCAAGGGCAAGAGGCGGATAATCTGTAAATATTCAGAGGCACCTACTGCGCCAAATAGCCGCCGTCAATTTCCAACGAGGTTCCGGTGACGAAGGAGCTATCATCGCTGGCCAGGAAAATGAATCCACCGGCAATTTCTTCCGACTCCCCCAATCGCTTCATAGGGTGCAGGTTGACGATGCCTTGTTTCATTTCTTCGTTTTCGTTGATGCCGCCTTTTTCCAGCAGAGGCGTGGCGATGAAGCCGGGGCAAATAGCGTTGACCCGGATACCTTCGGTGGCGTATTCGAGGGCGGCGGTTTGGGTCAGGCCGATCACGCCGTGCTTGGCGGCCACATAATGCGAAGAAGTCGCAAAACCCACTTTCCCCAGAATGGAGGACATATTGATGATCGAGCCGCTGCCCTGTTTGGCCATCTGCGCCAGTTCGTGCTTCATGCAGTTGAATACTCCGTTGAGATTTACCCCGATGACTTTCAGCCAACTCCCTTCCGACATATCGCCTACC
>JBBSKK010000249.1:0-5575 GCA_038256395.1 Cytophagales bacterium
AAGCGTGCCTTCCGCCGCCTCTGGATTGCGCGTATTAATGCTGGTGCTCGCCAGCATGGCATGACTTACAGTAAGTTGATGCATGGTCTTACACTGGCAGGCAACAAGCTCAATCGCAAGGTACTGGCCGATTTGGCCATGAATCACCCCGAAGCCTTCAAGGCAATCGTCGATAAAGTAAAGTAAAAACAGCGCTTTCCAAACCCTCACCTTAATCGGTGGGGGTTTTTTATTTGTTCAAATACCAATTAGCTTAATCACCTTCTCCTTAGCTTTGCATCAAATGCCCGTGTTGAAGGAACACACTCATTTTAACCTTTTAACTGTTTGATCGTTTAACCCTTTCACGCAGCGGGGCGCCCCGCTTTAACCTAAAAAGAAATGTTAGAACAACTTATGGCTCTCATCCAGGAAAACTCCCAGGAGGCGGTAGTTAAAAATCCCGAAGTACCCAACCAGCACAACGATGACGTGATGCAAACCCTGATGGGTTCGATCATGGGCGGAATGCAGCAGGAAGCCCAAAGCGGCAACGTCGGCGGCTTGATGGGGTTGCTTTCGGGTAAATCCGTAAACCCTACTCAATCTTCCAGCCTGATGAGCAACCCAATTGTGGCAGGCATTGCAGGTAAGGCTATTAAGAGTATTATGGAAAAATTTGGTATGTCCAATTCGGCAGCTAGCGGCATTGTGGCTTCGGTACTGCCCGGCGTCATCGGCAGCCTAATCAATAAGACCCGCAATTCGAGCGACGGCAGCATCGACTTCAACGGCATCCTCGGTAGCCTGATGGGCGGTAAGGCGGGCGGCGCTGCTGGGGTACAAGCCGGAGGTAGTGGCTTCGATTTTAACCAAATCGGTTATGCCCTAGCGGATGGAAAACTGGACATGAACGACCTCATGCGCGTTGGTGGCAGCCTGATGGGTGGCGGAAACTCCAATCAACAGCAAAGCGGCGGCATGGACCTCGGCGGAATGCTGGGTGGGTTGTTTGGCAAGTAGGCTTCGACTACGCTCAGCCTGACAGAGGCTGTTGTTAGTTAAAAATGAACAGTTTCATAAGGCGAAGTCAATTTATTGGCTTCGCTTTTTTTGTGATTTTCTACTGCCAATCATTCCTCCTTTCCTCCTTCCTCCTTTCCTCCCCTAGAACTGCCAATTTGTCACAAAATTCCATCCCCGTGATTTCTGGTACAAGCTTTTTGGTATATCATTTAGAAATCAGCAACAACCAAAACAACTTATATAATGGGAAAAATAATTGGCATAGACTTAGGAACGACGAATTCCTGCGTGGCGGTGATGGAGGGTAACGAACCCGTAGTAATTCCAAACAGCGAAGGCGCCAGGACCACACCTTCCGTGGTGGCATTTATGGACAACGGCAACGGAGAGCGCAAAGTGGGCGCCCCCGCCAAGCGCCAGGCTATTACGAACCCAACGCACACCATCAGCTCGATCAAGCGCTTCATGGGCAGGCGTTTCGGGGAGGTGACCAACGAAATGAAGACCATCGCCTACGAGGTAGAGAAGGGGCCCAACAATACGCCGCGCGTCAGGATTGGCGATCGGCAATATACTCCGCAGGAAATCTCCGCGCTGATTCTGCAAAAAATGAAGCAGACCGCCGAAGATTACCTGGGCCAGGAAGTGACGGAGGCTGTGATAACGGTTCCCGCTTACTTTAACGACGCCGAGCGTCAGGCCACGAAAGAGGCCGGACAAATCGCCGGTCTGGACGTGAAGCGGATCATCAACGAGCCGACTGCCGCTGCCCTGGCTTACGGTCTGGACAAGCAGCATAAAGACATGAAAATCGCCGTCTTCGACCTGGGCGGCGGCACCTTCGATATTTCGATTCTGGAACTGGGCGACGGCGTTTTTGAAGTAAAAGCGACCGACGGCGACACCCACTTGGGTGGCGACGACTTCGACCAGGTTATCATCAACTGGCTGGCCGAGGAATTCAAGAAAGACGAAGGCATCGACCTCACGCAGGATCCGATGGCTCTCCAACGCTTGAAGGAAGCCGCCGAGAAAGCCAAGGTGGAGCTTTCCAGCTCGACGCAGACGGAAATCAACCTGCCCTATATTTTCCCGATCAACGGCATCCCCAAGCACCTGGTGCGGTCGTTGACGCGGGCGAAGTTCGAGCAACTGGCCGACGAATTGTTTAAGCGCATGATGGAGCCTTGCCGCAAAGCGATCAAGAATGCTAACATCAGCACCAGCGACATCGACGAGGTAATCCTGGTTGGTGGTTCTACCCGGATCCCGAAAGTACAGGAAGAAGTGGAGAAGTTCTTCGGCCGCAAGCCTTCCAAGAGCGTCAACCCCGATGAGGCCGTTGCCGTGGGTGCAGCCATTCAGGGCGGCGTGTTGACGGGCGAAGTGAAAGACGTGTTGCTGCTCGACGTGATTCCGCTGTCTTTGGGTATCGAAACCCTGGGTAGCGTATTCACGAAACTCATCGAGTCCAACACGACGATTCCTTCCAAGAAGACAGAAACGTTCTCGACGGCGGCGGACAACCAGCCATCCGTAGAAATCCACGTTCTGCAGGGCGAGCGGCCTTTGGCCAACCAAAACCGGACGCTGGGCCGCTTCCACCTCGACGGCATACCGCCCGCACCGCGTGGGGTACCCCAGGTAGAAGTCACTTTCGACGTGGATGCCAACGGTATCCTCCACGTCTCGGCCCGCGACAAGGGTACGGGCAAGGAGCAAAAAATCCGCATCGAGGCATCGAGCGGCCTGACCGACGCCGAAATCGAGCGGATGCGACAGGAAGCGAAGGCCAACGAGGAGTCGGACAAAACCGAGCGTGAGAAAATCGACAAGATCAACGCCGCCGATACGCTGATTTTCAGCACCGAGAAGCAGCTCAAAGAATACGGCGACAAGCTTTCAGCCGACAACAAGTCGGCCATCGAAGGTGCCTTGGCCGAATTGCGCACCGCGCACCAGAGCCAGGACGTAGCCGCCATCGACACCGCGATGGAGAGCCTGAACATGGCCTGGCAGGCCGCCTCACAGGAAATGTACGCGGCGAGTCCCGAGGCCGATCCAACGGCGGGCGCACCCAACGGCGCGGCTTCCGAAGGCAGCAATGGTAACGCCGAAGAAGACGTCACGGACGTCAACTTTGAGGAAGTCAAGTAAATAAGCATAATCCGAATTTCCCCACTTCCAGCCGGGAGTGGGGATTTTTATTCCAAAATCCCGCTTTTTGCGCATAAAATTTTACAGTATTTGGATCCCTGCGCGAGGGCAATCTGTGGTACCCTTTTTTAAACTAAATCGCGCAATCAACAAACAACAATACATGAATCAAAACATCAGTTCTCCCGAATTGGCTTACCTTTCACCCACGACGCGCGAAAGAGCCATCATGTTAGCGCAGGAGTTAATCAACACCAATCAATTGACTCCGACCGAAGCCATCCGCACGGCCATTCTTCAGGCTAAGGATTGGGCGGTGAAAAGCATCAACCGCAGCGTGTGGAAGAAATTGAAGCAGGTCGATAGCGAAGGGCTATGATCGATTCATCGTTGAAGTTCAAAGGGCAGACGGTCATTGTCACGGGTTCCTCCTCGGGAATTGGCCAGGCTTGCGCCATATATTTCGGCGGGCTTGGGGCGAATGTGATCGTTAACTATTATAGCGATGAGGAAGCGGCTAATACTACTTTGAAAAAGATCAAGGAGGGCGGCGGCGACGGAATCGTCGTTCACGCCGATGTGAGCAAAGAAGAGGACGTTATTTCCATGTTCGAGCAAACGATCGAGAAATTCGGCCGGCTCGATGTCATGGTGAGCAATGCGGGTATGCAAGTGGACTCGCCCTTTCTGGAAATGACCACCGCGCAGTGGCAAAGAGTGATTGACGTCAATATGACGGGGCAATTCATATGCATCCGGGAAGCGGCGAAGCAATTTGTCAAGCAGTCGCCTAATGAAAACAAGGGCAAGGCCATCAATACCGACCTCGCTATCGGCAAAATCGTCATGATGAGTTCGGTACACGATGTAATTCCCTGGGCGGGTCACGTGAACTACGCGGCTTCTAAAGGCGGCGTAGCTATGATGATGAAATCCGTTTCGCAGGAACTGGCACCGTATAAAATTCGGGTCAATTCCATCAGTCCGGGTGCGATTCAAACGGCGATCAACAAGTCTGTTTGGTCGAAGCAGGAGAGTTTGAATGAGCTAATGAACCTCATTCCCTACCGACGTATAGGCACTCCCGAAGACGTGGCCAAAGCTGTGGCCTGGTTGGCCTCCGATGAATCGGACTACGTGAATGGGGAAACGCTTTATATCGATGGCGGAATGACGCTGTATCCTGAGTTCGCGGATAACGGCTGATTTAGTAGACAGTTTCTGCTCTTGAAGAGAGCTATTAAAAAAGCTCAGCCAGATGGCTGAGCTTTTTTAATAGCCTCATTGTTTGGCCTTTAAATTATTGAAAAAAGTAATACTTGGCATTTGGTACGAATTTAGTGAGTACTTATTTTGACCAAAAAGATCCCTCACTAAACACTATAAAAATGATTGCTACCCCTTCAAGCTCCTGGATCAAAACGCTCCAAGTACTCAACATCCTCGGTTTTCTGGTGATGCTTCTGCTGAATTTTCTCGCTAATTTTCTGCCCATCAATGGCATGGATACTGGTGAACTATCTAATAATTACCCGAATCTTTTCGTGCCTGCCGGATTGACGTTCAGCATCTGGGGCGTAATATATCTTCTGCTGTTGATATTCACTATCTACCAGGCCAGTACTTTATTCAACGGTAAGCCCAGCCGGGTCAACACCCTCGTTTCGCAAGTCGGGATTTGGTACTTCGTTTCGTCGGTGGCCAATGCGCTCTGGATCGTGGTGTGGCACTATGAATTTCTGCCCGTATCGGTAGCAGTAATGTTATTCATCCTGCTCTCGTTGCTGCTCACCAATTTTGGCATAGTAAACATCAATGAGCAAATGACCCGCAAGGAAAAATTCCTCACCAAAGCACCTTTTGGGGTCTATCTGGGCTGGATTTGCGTGGCCACTATCGCCAACGTGACCGCCTGGCTGACGGGCGTCCGCTGGACCGGCAGCGGGCTGGAACAGGATAGTTGGGCGGTGATTATGATCTTGGTTGGCGCACTTATCGTCCTATTCACGGCCTTGCGCCTCCGCAACGGCTATCTTGCTCTCGCTGTGGTTTGGGCTTTTGCCGGCATCGTCATCAAGCGGCAGAGCGTCGAACCCACTTACCAGTCGATAGCGTTCATCGCGGGGGCTGCGGCAGTGGTTCTGTTCATCGTCGCCCTTGTGCTGATTGTTAAGCAGAACAAAACCGACAATTATTCAAGAGCCGAAGTCTCATCACTTTATGAATAATTATCTGACTCATTGCAAATCGCCATCAACTGAAAACCGGGCAGTCTGTTCCTGAGCGTTTCCTTTTTCCCTTCATCCTAACTTTCTGGGATTTGTACCGCGGCTTCTTTTCCTTGTCTTTGGGTTCTTTTTTCTTAGAATAGGGTAGTAGTTCGAAATCATACTCCGGAATAAAATAATACTCG
>JBBSKK010000250.1:0-5563 GCA_038256395.1 Cytophagales bacterium
GACGGAAACCTGACGATTCAAAAGTTAGGCGAGCCAGAAAAGCCCCACACCTACCTGCACGAAAACCGCAACTTCGCGGGCGACTGCGTCTTTTTCACCCAAAGCCACTTTGTAAAATGCCTGCTCGAAGGTCAAAAGCTTGAAACCTCCGGGCAGGCATACTTACAAAACATCAAAGTGCAGGAGGCAATCTACGAATCCAGCGCAATCAACAACGCTGTTTCAGTAGAACCCAACTCAACCAAGAACTAAGAACGCTCATACCGCGCCTTGTTCGACCGATTCCGACTGGCTTTCTCGGGCGAGGGCCTCTGACGGTTGGGCCGGGGGCCGCGCTGCTGTTGCTTGGGCGGCTCGGGGTTGTGGTCCGTGAGCGGGAAAGGATGGTCGCTGATAACGGGGATTCGTTGTCCAATCAACTTCTCGATGTCTTTCAAATACTCCTTTTCGATGGCGTCGCAGAAGGAGTAGGCCGTGCCGTCGGCCCCGGCGCGGCCCGTGCGGCCAATGCGGTGGACGTAGGTTTCGGCGATGTTGGGAATCTCGAAATTGATTACGTATTCCAGCTCGTCCACATCGATGCCGCGGGCGGCGATGTCGGTCGCCACCAGCACGCGGGTGGTTTGGGCCTTAAAATTGGCCAGGGCGCGCTGTCGGGCGTTCTGGGCCTTATTGCCATGGATGGCTTCGGCCTTGATGCCACTGCGATCCAGGACTTTCACCACTTTGTCGGCCCCGTGTTTGGTGCGCGTGAATACCAGGGCGGTCTTAATCTTCTGGTTGGCCAGCACGTGCAGTAGCAGGGCGTTCTTATTTTCTTTGTCCACAAAATACACGTGCTGCGTCACTGTCTCGGCCGTGGTGGATTCCGGCGTTACCGACACTTTGGCAGGATTGCGCAGGATGGTGTCAGAAAGTTTGATGATTTCGGGCGGCATGGTGGCCGAGAAAAACAGCGACTGCCGCTTGGTGGGCAGGGCAGCCAACAGTTTCTTGACATCGTGAATAAAACCCATGTCCAACATCCGGTCGGCTTCGTCGAGGACGAAGATTTCGATGTCTTTTAGGGAAATAAAACCCTGGTTCATCAGGTCCAGCAAGCGGCCCGGCGTGGCAACGAGGATGTCCACGCCGCGTTGCAGGGTCTTAGTTTGGGGATTCTGATTGACACCGCCGAAGATAACCGTACAAACCAGATTGGTATGGCGACCGTAGGCCACAAAACTTTCCTCGATTTGGATGGCCAGTTCGCGGGTTGGCGTCACGATCAGGCTGCGGATTTTGCGCTTGCCGCCGGGCGTTTTTTCTTTACTTAATAATTGCAGAATAGGAATGGCGAAGGCCGCCGTCTTGCCGGTACCCGTTTGGGCGCAGCCGAGCAGATCTTTGCCTTGAAGAACCAGCGGAATGGCTTGGGACTGAATGGGCGTGGGTTCGGTGTATCCTTCTTCTTTTACTGCTTTCAGGAAAGGAGGATCTAATTTTAATGCTTCAAAAGTCATCTTTAATCAATGGATAATTAACAATGGATAATGGAAAATTAAATAACTGGCTATAAGCGAGTTATTTAATATGATTTTTTGTTCTGCTTCTATTACAAGCAAAAACAGAATAGGCCCGTCCAGGCGGAAATGCCCTCGGGCCCGGTCATAAAAAGCTGCAAGGTACGGTTTTATTAGGTAAACGTACTTCTACTTTTAGCTCGCAAAGGCGCAAGCGGTTCGGCTATCCGACGCAAAGCAGGTTCAAACTCAAATAAACCAAAGTTTTGTTGCAAGCGTTAATTGAGTTGAATAGTTTCTACAAAACATCAATCCAAAAACATGAAAACGATTAGAACGATAGCCCTTTTGAGCGCCTTTTTTGGCATATTATCCTGCTCGCAGGCGCAGAAAAAATCGGCGGACGTCAGCGATGCCAGCAGTGATTCAGAACCCCGGCAGGTGGATCGCAGTGACACCGAATGGCGACAGCTACTCACCGCCCAAGAATATTACGTCCTGCGTGAAGCCGGTACCGAGCGGCCCTTTTCCAGTCCTTTGAACAACAATAAGAAAGCGGGCGTCTACATGTGTGCGGCCTGCAAGACACCACTATTTAGTTCCGAAACTAAATTTGAATCCGGCACGGGCTGGCCGAGTTTTTACAAGCCGCTTTACGCCAAAAACGTGGAGGAAAAAACCGACCGCACCATGGGCATGGCCCGCACCGAGGTGCTGTGCGAAGTCTGCGGCGGCCATTTGGGCCACGTCTTCGACGACGGCCCCAAGCCTACCGGACTGCGTTACTGCCTGAACGGCGTCGCTCTGGACTTTAAGCCGAAGAAATAAATATAATCGAAGCAACTGCCAAGCCGGACGTACCGCCATTCGTCCGGCTTTCGTTATCTTTGGCGCGGCCGGCTAGGCGCGGCCCAAACAGCGCGGCTGGCAAAGCCCGGCCAGGCCGACAACCCCCTAAGCACTCCTTCTACATGGAAGCTATTCTAGCTTTTTTCAATACTCTGAAAACCTCTCTCAAACACGCCAACGATTGGCTGTCGGACAAACTGGACGCCGCCTTTTATACCCTGGGTGTCAAGCTTTTTGGACGCGAACCTATCGACTCTTTCTTACATAGCACCCGCGCCCGGCACCAGTCGGCGCAGCAGTGGTGGGCCAACGCCGTCGATACGCATTCTGCATACTATAAGCCCATTGCGCGATTGTGGAAAATCTTCGGCTGGGGTCTTTTCTTGGCGGCATTCTACATTTTTTGCGTCGAAACCAACTTCCTGTGGCTGATGGGAAGTATGCCCAGCGTGGAGGATTTGCAGAATCCGAAGGTCAATCAGTCGTCGGAAATATATACCTCCGACGGCATCATGATCGGTAAGTTTTACACCGAAAACCGCACGCCAGTCGGCTACGAGCAAATCTCACCCAACCTCACAAAGGCACTCATCGCCACCGAAGATGAACGTTTCTACGACCATTCGGGCATCGACCTGCGGGCTATGGCGCGGGTGGCGGCGGGGCTGCTCATGGGCAGCACCGACCAGGGTGGCGGCAGCACCGTGACCCAGCAGTTGGCCAAGAAACTCTTCAAAACTCGCCGTCGCGACGCCCGTGGGCTGCTGGGTGACATTCCGGTGTTAGGGACGCTGGTATTCAAAACTAAGGAGTGGCTTACTGCTATTAAACTGGAGCGAAACTTCACGAAGGAGGAAATTATCACGATGTACCTCAATACGGTGGATTACGGCAACAACGCCTACGGTATCAACACCGCCGCGCGGTCGTATTTCAGCAAGTCGCCCGACAGTCTCAACGTGCAGGAGGCGGCCGTGCTGGTGGGTTTGCAAAAGGCCACCACCACCTACAACCCTATTCGCAATCCCGATCGCTCGCTCGAACGGCGCAACGTGGTACTGGGCCGCATGGCCAACTTCAACTACCTCACCCAGGCCGAGGCCGACTCGATCAGCAAGTTGCCCATCGAACTGAATGTGAAGTTCGAGACGCCCTACGACGGCAACGCCAACTACTTCAAAAATGCCGTGGTGGACTACGTTAAGAAATGGGGCGAAGAAAACGGCTACAACCTCTACACCGATGGCCTGAAGATATACACGACTATCGACTCCCGGATGCAGGAATACGCCGAAAGGGCGCTCGAAACTAAGATGCGCGACCTTCAGAAAACTTTTGAGCAGCACTGGGGCCTCGATAATCCCTGGCGTGACGAAGATGGCAAGGAAATCCCGAACTTTTTGGGAGACGTCATTAAACGCACGGGCCGCTACAAATCGCTGGCGGCGAAGTTTCCTGATCAGCCGGATTCGGTCAGTTTTTATTTGAACAAAAAGGACACGATGACTGTCTATGACTGGAAGACAGGTGGCGCGATGGTACGGGTGTGGAGTTCGATGGACTCGCTGGAATACTACAAGCGAATCATGCGGGCGGGCATGATGGCGATGGAGCCGCAAACGGGCCACATCAAGGCCTGGGTGGGCGGGCTGGACTACAATTTCTTCAAATACGATCACGTGAAGCAGGGCAAGCGGCAGCCGGGTTCCACTTTCAAGCCCTTCGTGTATACCACCGCCATCGACGACACCACCTACGACATGACCCCCTGTGATCGTATTGTGGACAAGCCCTACGTCCGCGAAATGATGATCGACGGCAAAATGCAGAAGTGGGCGCCCCGCAACTCAAACGGCTATTTCACTTATTCGAACATGACGTTGCGGCGGGCCTTGGCGCAGTCGGTCAACTCCATTACGGTGCAACTCACCGAAAAAGTGGGACCGAAAGACGTGGTGCGCTACGCCGAAAAAATGGGCATTAGTACCCCGCTGCGGGCCGAAATGGGTATCGGCCTGGGAATTTTCGACGTGTCGCTCTACGATATGGTAGGGGCCTACTCCATCTTCGTCAACTCGGGTATCTACACCACGCCCGTGCTGGTAACCCGCATCGAAGACCAGCGCGGCGCGATCATTGAGGAGTTCGTTCCCGAACGCCACCAGGCCATCCGGCCCGAGTCGGCCTTCCTGATGCGGCACATGCTCAAGGGGGGCATCGAAGAACCGGGTGGCACCTCGCGCGGGCTATACAACTTCACGGGCGTGGTCACTAACAAGGGTGAAATTGGCGGCAAGACGGGGACTACCTCCAACAACTCCGACGGCTGGTATATGTGCATCACGCCCGACCTGGTGATGGGGGCCTGGGTCGGCGGCGATGATCGTTCCATCCACTTCCGTAGTACCAACCTCGGCCAGGGGTCGCGCATGGCGCTGCCTATTGTGGGGAGTTTTCTGGAAAATGTTTATAAAGATAAATCGCTGGACGTGAAGCCCCGGCCTTTTTCCCCACCACTCGTCAAGATCAGTAAGGAGTTCAAATGCTCCCAACCGGTGTACAAACCCGACACGCTGGAATTCGAGCCGGATGACGAGCCGTTTATGCCGGACGAAATCGAGCCGCCGACCGGGCCGCTCATTGGGCCGCCACCACCTACTATGCCCGTGCCGTCGGTGGATTCGGTGCGGAAGCGGATTCAGTAAAAGTGGGACTTTCCACGGACATTGGAGCAATTGCTAAAACACAAAAAGTCCGGCTCAACGAACTTTACGGTTTGTCGAGCCGGACTAAAAACCAATGGGTAAAACCAGTTAGTGGTGTTCCTCGTTGGCGGCTTTCTCGGTAAAATAGCCGGCATAAATCGCAACCGCACCAATGAGTCCGAGGATAAAAACGAACATATCACCGAAGATTCCCAGAATCAGCAAAAGGATGAGGAAAGAGGCGACGTAGAATCCCGTCGAGAGATCTTTGGATTCGGCGTGGGTAGGCGTGGTATGCTCGGTAAGTACACTATGGGACGCTGTGGGAGTGCTATGCGTGGTTTGCGTATTTTCCATGATTGGCTGAAAATGATTGTCTGAAAAGCGTTATGAGGGCAAATTTAGGAAAAAATACAAAATTCTCGCCATCCTACTCGCTTTTCACCACCGCGTGGCCGCCAAACTCGTTTCGCAGGGCCGCCACTACCTTACCCGAGAAGGTGTCGA
>JBBSKK010000251.1:0-5560 GCA_038256395.1 Cytophagales bacterium
CAGCTTCTGGAATGACCTCATCACGTAAAAGAGGTGTGTTTTGATGGCCGAAGTGGTGCGGACATAGAACTTCTCAGCCCGGCAGACCTGCTTAATGGCGCGGAAAAAAAGCTCGACTTGCCAGTGACTAAGCCTCGGCGTGTCGGTAGACGCGGAAGTTGACCGGAACGCTGCGGTCCTGGTGAGTGTAGACCATCGCCACAAGGCTGATGCCCTGCACGACCCGGTGATGCTTGCCCGACCGCCGGGCGGCCCCGCTAGGGGCCGACTCGTGGGAACTGTTTGACCCGCAGAAAGACCCGACCGAAATGGCCAATATCTACGGCCAGAAAGGCACCGAAAAGCTCACCGCCGACCTGAAAGCCGAACCAAAAAAACTCATGGTGGAGTACAAAGACCAGGAAGCGTTGAAGATTTTGGCGGGGGTCTAGGAAAGGATTTTTCAAGGACACAGAAGAAAACTGTACTTATTTATCCCACAAGGTGGGGTAGGTAAGTACAGTTTTTTTTCACTCAATACCCTATCTTCAATTTTTTGAACTCAAAAAAAGCTTGGATTCAAGTAATAAACAGGTAGATTTAAAATTGCTGAAATTCAACTACTTGTAGGATTTTATCAACTTAAATGCTATTTGTTTTAAAAATATTCAGAAAAAATAGGATTAAAAAATCTCTCCCTTGGCATTAGTTGTTAGAGGCCAGCTACTCAATTTGGTCAAAATTTGCCCACTCGATCTTGCATTTCTGTAAATAGCCGATTTACAACAATCTACCAAATATTTGACAAACAAGCTATTGTCTATAAATTAAGATGCACTCCAAGCTAGAAAACATAATCTTATGGAACGCCTTTCGCGAGGGGAATCGGGAAGCGTTCGAGCGGATTTATGAACGCTACGCGGAGGAACTGGTCAGTTACGGGTTCCGGGTTACCAGCAACGTGCAGTTGATCGAGGACAGTATGCACGATTTGTTCATCGAGTTATGGCAAAGCCGGGCCAACCTCAGCGAAACGGACTCGATCAAGTTTTACCTGTTCCGCTCCCTGCGCAACAAAATTCACCGCTTCCAGCAGCGCGATGTTTTTTACAAATCGGAGGACATAGGGCAATTCGATTGGGAAGAAGCCGAGGGGGTGATCGAAAGCCAGTGGATTAAAGAAGAAGGCGAGGCGCAACTCCTGCACCAACTTCGAGCAGGCTACCAACAACTCAGTCCCCGGCAACAGCAGGCCATCGACCTGCGCTTTACGCACCATTTCAGCAACGAGGAAATCGCCCGCATCATGGGCGTCAACTACCAGTCGGCCTGTAAGTTCATCTATTCCGCCCTGAAAAGGCTGCGAGAAGTCGTTAGGGTTTTTTCTGTTGTGTTCACAATCTGTTGTTTGCAATAAAAAATGTCCAGACCCATTCACTCATTCACTCAATCAACATTGACTGCCTAGTCGCCAGCATGGACTACCAGCACTATACCGCCGAAGATTTTGCCGCCGACGATTCGTTCCGCGACTGGGTCCTGGCACCCACCGCCGCCAGCGAGCGTTTTTGGACGGACTTCCTCCGCGAATACCCCGAGCGGCACCCGTACGTAGCGGAAGGTAAACGGCTGGTGGCGGGCTTGTACAACATCGGGCAGTCGGGCAGCCACGGCCCGTTTATCCGCACGGTCTGGTCGCGGATCGAAACCACGCTCAACGAACTCGAAGCCCCGCTGACGTCGAGACAATGGGGGCGGACGGGCTGGAAAATTGCCGCATCGGTGGCCGTTATCGTGGGGCTGGCCGGGTGGTGGGTCAGTCGGTACCAGCCGGAAACGATAGCCTTCATTCGTCCGGTCGCGGTGCTTCCCGGCGAATGGACGGAAGCAGTCAACGGAGCCGGGCAAACGATGGACATCCAATTGCCCGATGGCAGCCGGGTGCGGCTCGGAAAGCATAGCCGACTGAAGTACCCCCAGGCGTTCAGCGATGCCAAACGGGAGGTTTATTTGACGGGGCAGGCTTTTTTCGACGTGACCAAAAATCCAAAATCTCCTTATTTAGTGTACGCCAATGATCTGGTTACCAAAGTGCTGGGAACCAGTTTCGAGATAAACGCCGATCCTGATTCACCGGATGTTACGGTGGCCGTACGGACGGGCCGCGTGTCGGTGTACGCGCACGATTCCGACCAGCGGCGCGACGCCGAAGCACGGGGCGTCATCCTGGTTCCTAACCAGAAAGCCGTGTTCGACCGCAACGACGCCAGCATCCGCAAGGCCCTGGTGGACAAGCCCGTTTTGCTCATCACGCCCGCCGAGGCAGCCAATTTTGTCTTTGAAGCCGCCCCGGCGGCGGAAGTCTTCCACGCCCTCGGCACCGCCTACGGCATCGACGTAGTGTTTGATGAAGAAACGCTCAGAAATTGCCATCTGACCATCAACCTAACCGACGAAGACCTGTACCAAAAGCTCGAAGTCATCAGCAAAGTCCTGGATGTCCAGTATAAATTCATCGACGGCCAAATCGTCATTTTCAGCAAAGGATGCTGATTCAAGGAAGAACGTTGAAGGGTTTAAGTGTTGAAATGTTTAATTGTTGATGGGTGTATTTGTTTAGTTGTTCAATATATTCATAGTGAATCAGTTAAACCCTTCAACATTTCAACACTTAAACAAAAACTTAGCCCCTCTGCCCCTTTCAAATTCCTCTTTAAAAACCAACCCCCAAACCTATACCCCAATGAAAAAAACAGTACATTTAAGTCACTTCGCCAACCGCCTTATGAGAATATCCCTGATCCAGTGTTTGATGGCGATGGTTCTGGTAGGCGCAACCCTGGCCCATCCCGCCGACGCGCAGGAAGTCCTGAAACAGCGGGTCACGCTGCGGCTTGAAAATCAGAGCGCCCGCAAGGCGCTGTCCACCATCGAGAAGCAGACCAACGTCCGCTTTGCCTACCGTCCCGCTTCCATTCCGGCGGAGCAGAAGATTACGCTCATCGCCGCTAACGAGCCGTTGTCGGACGTGCTGGATAAATTCGTCAAACCTTTTCACCTGCGCTACGAGGTGGTGGGCAAGCAAATTATCCTGAGTCCTGAGAAAGAAACCTCCTCGCTGCTCCCGCCGATGCACGGGACAGTGATGCAGGAGACGGCTGCCGCGGCCTCGGTCGATCGCAAAATCACCGGAACGGTTACGGACGAAAGTGGCCTCCAACTCGCTGGTGTAAGCGTCATTGTGAAAGGTACTTCGCGCGGCACCACCACCAACGCAGAAGGTCGTTACGAGTTGATCGCACCGGACAACGCCACCACGCTCGTTTTCAGCTTCGTGGGTTTCAAGCCCCAGGAAGCGGCCATCGGTGACCGCTCCGTCATCGACATCAGCTTGCTGACGGACGTGAATCTACTGGAAGAAGCCGTGGTAATCGGCTACGGCAGCGTCCTGAAAAAAGATTTGGTCGGCTCGGTCGGTATTGCCAAATCCAAGGACTTTGGCGAGGTGACCGCCACCAACGCTCAGCAACTCCTGCAAGGCAAGCTGGCCGGGGTGCAGGTCGTCAACAGCAACGGACTGCCCGGACAAGGCACACGGATTTTCATTCGCGGAACGGGTACTTTCACCAATCCCGACCCGCTGTACGTGATCGACGGCATTCAGGGCGGCGACATCAACTCCGTCCCCTGGCAGGACATCGATAACATCACCGTGCTGAAAGACGCTTCATCGGTGGCCATCTACGGAGCGCGGGCCGCCAACGGCGTCGTGATCGTGACGACCAAGCGCGGCAAATCGGGTGCCCCGCGCATCACCTACCAGTTCCAGTACGGCGTGTCGCGGGAGGCCAAGCGGTTCGATCTGCTCAATGCCTCGCAGTACGTCGATCTTCTCAAAGAAGGCTGGTACCCCAACGGTTTCCCCGCCGGCACCGTGCTGGGGACGCCCGAGGCCCGCAAGGACGTAACCGACTGGCAGGACGAGATTTTCCAGCGCGCCCCGCAGATGAACCACTACGTGAACATTACTGGCGGGGGCGAGAAATCGTCGTACAGCGCTTCGCTCAGCTACGACAACCAGGACGGCATTTTCCGACCCTACAATTTTCAAAGGGTGCGGATGCGCCTGGGCCTGGACCAAAGCACGGGTCGCTTCAGGTTCGGCCAGAACATCAACACGACCTACAACGTGTACAGCGGCGCCACCTACGACCTGAGCCAGGCCGTGCGGATGCCACCCTATGCCCCCGTTCGCGACCCCAGCGTGCTGGGCGGCTACTACAACGTGACCCGCGCCCGCGACGTGCAGGACGCCCAGAACCCCGCCGCCTGGATCAACAACCGCGAATCGAAAAACCGGGGGCTGTCGATCACGGCCCAAGTGTTCGGCGAGGTGCGCATCCTGGAATGGCTCAAATTCCGCAGCCAGGCGCAGGTCAATTTCAACGCCAACTACGGCTGGAACTACCGCCGCCAGTTCGAGAGCGGCAACCTGTTCTACGCCCGGGAGGTCAACGAAAACTCCAATTTCAACATCGGGCCGCTGTTCGAGAACTTCCTGACGGTGGATAAATTCTTTGGCGAAAACCACAAGATCAACGCGGTGGTGGGGGCCACCTACGCCAACGGCGGGCGCTACCGGAGCATCAGCGTGTCGGGCTCGCAGCTCACCAACGACGAAATCATGAACATCGGCGCCGCCGGGCAGCGCAGCGTGTCGGGGTCCAACGCTTCCACCAACACCAACGTCTTTTTCTCGTACTTCGGACGCCTGCAGTACGACCTATTTAACAAATATATCCTGACAGCCTCCGTCCGCCGCGACTACTCTCCCGCTTTCGGGGCCAACAACCGCTACGGCGACTTCCCGGCCTTCGGGGTAGCTTGGAAAATCATCGAAGAAGATTTCATGAAGGGCCAAAGCTTCGTTTCGGATTTGAAACTGCGGGCCAGTTGGGGCAAAACGGGTAACGACCGCATCGGCCTGTTCCGCACCAGCGTGAACGTGTTCCGGGGCTACGCTCCCGCTTCTGCCGGCTACTCGCTGGGGGAGGACAAGGGGTACCAGCTAGGCTCGACGCTTTCCGAAATCGCCAACCCCGACCTGCGCTGGGAGGAGACCACCCAGACGGACGTGGGGGTGGACATCGGGCTATTCAATAACAAGCTGAGTTTTACCGCCGATTACTACAACCGCTTGTCCGACGGACTGCTCATCAACGTGCTGCTGCCTAAGTCCACCGGTTTGGGTAATGTTTATAACCCTGCGCAGATTCCGCTCAACGCGGCCAGCGTGGTCAACCGGGGCGTCGAACTGTCGGCCACCTTCCGTAGCAGCACCGGCGACTTCCGCTATTCGTTCAACGTCAACTCGTCCTTCAACCACAACGAGGTGCTTTCGCTGGGCACCGACGGGGCCGTTCCCATCCGGGGCGGGGGCTTCAACGACGTGGCTTCCATGACCAAAACCGACGTCGGCACGCCTATTGGGGCGTTCTGGGGCTACCGTATGGACCATGTGGTGGTGGACCAAAACGAGGTGAATAGGTACAACGAAATCGCTTCGACGGCGGGAAACAAG
>JBBSKK010000252.1:0-5526 GCA_038256395.1 Cytophagales bacterium
AACCTGCCCACGCGCGCCCGCGCGACCCATTCGTTGCTGGCCGTGCCGCCCTGCACGGTTAGGAATGCCTTGGTGGCGAAGAAGATGCTGTAATACGCCTGAGGAAATGTCCAGTAGAGTGCATTGCGGTGATAGGTTTCGTCCCCCTTCTCGGCAGTCTTGCGCAAAGCGTACTCCGTATTCCAGGCTTGCACCAGCAATTTCTTAGCAGCTTCTTCCTGCTTCTCGGTAATCTTCGTCTCGAATTCGCGGAAGTGCCAGACCTGATCCAGGCTCTTCGTCCGCCGTAAATGCTGAATGTGCCGATGCAGTCCGAAGAAGTGATTCAGGAAGACTTGCGCAGGGATTGAACGCCGCCATTCCTCCTGCTCCTTATATGATTTTTCCAAGTTTTGTTTCATAGCTGATTTGGGCTTTGTGCCTGTTCATATTAAACGCTATTCGGTACCAAATGGTTTCCCAAATATAATATAAATATATACTATATCCAAGAAAAATATCAGGCCGCTTGCTGGTACTTTTCGGGCAGTTCCACGCCCAGGTAGCGGTAGGTCTTTTCGGTCACCTCCCGGCCCCGCGAGGTGCGCTTGAGGTAGCCTTCCTGAATCAGGAACGGCTCGTACAACTCCTCGATGGTTTCGGCCTCGTCGGCCACGGCGGTGGCGATGGTCGAAAGCCCGACGGGACCACCCGCAAACTTCTCGACAATGGTCGTCAGGATGCGGTTGTCCATATCATCCAGGCCGTTCTCGCCGACCTCCAAAGCCCGCAGGGTGCGTTGAACCACATCGGTCGTGATGGCTCCTGTACCCAACACCTGCGCGAAGTCGCGGGCGCGGCGCAGCAGGTTGTTGGCGATGCGCGGCGTTCCCCGGCTGCGGGTGCCCAGTTCAAGAGCGCCATCTTCACTTATTGGACAACCCAGTAGATCCGCCGAGCGCTGGATAATGGTCGATAGAAGGCTGGGATGATAGTATTCCAATCGGCATGAAATGCCGAATCGAGCGCGTAGGGGCGTGGTTAGCATTCCTGCGCGGGTAGTGGCACCGATCAGCGTAAAGGGACTCAGGCCGATCTGCACCGAGCGGGCATTGGGGCCACTGTCGAGCATAATGTCGATCTTATAATCCTCCATCGCCGAGTACAGGTACTCCTCCACGACGGGGTTAAGGCGGTGGATTTCGTCGATGAAAAGCACATCGCCGGGTTGAAGGTTGGTGAGCAATCCGGCCAGTTCGTTGGGCTTGTCCAGCACCGGGCCGCTGGTAGTTTTGAGGTGCGCCCCCAGCTCGTTGGCCAGGATGCAGGCCAGGGTAGTTTTGCCTAGACCGGGCGGGCCGTGCAGCAGCACATGGTCGAGCGGTTCCTGCCGTTCGAGGGTGGCCCGCACGAAGATGCGAAGGTTGTCCAGCACCTTCTCCTGTCCCGAAAAATCATTGAAACTCAAAGGCCGCAGGGCACGCTCCAACTCCACTTCCTGCACCGAGTCGGGCAGCGTTTGTCTGACGATGTTCATACTTGTTTCCAGGTTTCTTGTACAACACAAATATAGTGAACTTTTTCAGATTATAATATAGTTGTATTATAAATTTTCTATCATTCCAAGAAGAAAAACCGACAACTACCATGCGAGGAAAACAGGGTATCATATTGTACTTAAAACAGAGAGCCGCCCAACACGGCTCCCTCACCAGCCAATGCTATCAACTGGCCCAATCAGGCGGACTCACCGCCCGGGAAATGCGCGAAGCCATCCGCGCCGGACTGGCGCTGTACGATGAAAGGGTAAGAAGGTACGAGGGACGACAGGCGGCTTAAATTTAATTGGGTGGACATTTTCGATAAGCAGAAGCGACGGGAGATCATGCAGGCGATTCGGTCGAAGGATACGAAGCCGGAGTGGATCGTGCGGAAGTGCCTGTACGTCCACAGTTTCCGTTACCGCCTGCACGATCGGAAGTTGCCGGGACGTCCAGACTTGGTTTTAAAGAAGTACGGTACGGTGGTGTTTGTGCAGGGATGCTTCTGGCACGGTCACGAGCCCTGCGGGATTGGCAAAATGCCGAAGTCCAACTGCGCTTTTTGGGAAGAAAAGATTACCGCCAACCGCCAGCGCGACCAGCGGAACGTATTCTTGTTGGAAAAGCTGGGTTGGAAAGTCTGGACAATCCATGAGTGCGAGCTACGCACCGCCACCGACCGCGCCCAAACGCTCGGGCGGCTGCTCCGTTTTTTGCATGGCCGTGAGAAGGCGGAGTACGCTACGATTGAAGAAGTAGCTGAACGTTACGAAATGGTGGCGGAGGAGTTGCCGGGTTATGGTGAAATCTTACGAAAGGTAACTTTACCGCAAAGGTAGCAGAATTATACGCGGAGAGCGCAGAGACTTTTCACCACACCGTTTTTAGGCCGTCCTTTCTGTACGCATCATACCTGAGATCAGGCGACAAAATCGGCACTCCCAACACCAATGCCTGGGCAGCGATTATTCTCGTAGGGCGTTCATCGGCGTTTAGCCGGGCACTTACGATGTCTTCCGGTTTTATTTCCCAGCTAATATCCACGAACGCATTGGCTTTCAGGGAAATGTATTTTTGGTACACCTCTGTCGTCGTCATCACGCTTTCCAGGTCGAAGCGGTCAAGAATTTTGTCAAAAAAACCGTTTTCCTTGTCGATCAAATAGTGTCCCGCCCGCATTTTATCGGCCCATTCGTGGACGCTTTCCAAACTCACCAAACATTCGACGCCTTCCTCGTTCAGCACCAGCCGGGCGTTGTGTGACAGGCGGTCAGGACACCGGAACAAATAGTCCAGAGCGGGTGTGTCCAGTAGTACGCGCGTGGGTAGTTTTCTTAAATCGGTAAGGAATTGAGAGTTATGGCTTAGCTCAGAAGCGTGAATGTTCCAAACATCGGGACTGACTGCTACGACGGTCGCTTTCACCCACTTGTCCCAACTGGCCTGAGTGGCTTTCTTCTTTTTCGCGGGTTTCAGGGCTTCGTTTATTGCCGCATCATTTTCAGCAGCGGGCTCTTTTATTTTGCGCTTACGCGGCTTCCTGGCTGTTGCTTCCATTCGTTGGGTTTAGATATCCGAGAAACCAGCGCTCCGGCAATTTCTCCTTGAAATCGTTGGGCCAGGGTTTGGCCTCTGCCCGGCCGGGGGTTTGGTGAATTTCTTCCAGCTTGCCCGCCCGCCATTCCAGGTAGTCGGTTACGACTTCCAAAAGGTCGTGGGCGTTGCGGCCCTGCGCCCGGCGGAATGCGTACATCAGGTCGCGTAGGCTTTCGCAGGAATAGGTGTCGTAAAGCCACTCGGCGGTTTGGCGCAGCCGCCAGGTACCGAAGTTGGCTTCGGTATTCTTGGGAAGGCGATCGAAATAGACCAGTACTGTCAACGCGATCAGGCGGCAAACCAAATCTTTGCCGTGTTTTTCGCCGAGTTGGCTGAGTTTAGGGGATAAAAGCGCCTTTTGCAAATTCAGCCCCAACTCGGTGCTGCGGTACATATCCAGCAAACAGGGATTTACGCCCGTCGCCAGCTCGTCCCAACTCATTTTCTGCACGGTTCGGAACAATTCCCACTCGGGCGACACTTCCGGCCGGGTCCAATCCGAGTATTCTCTCACATTTTCCATATACAATAGATGTTGATTGAAAGTATATTTTAGAAATAAGCTATTGGAAACCGGGAACTATTCGATAGTTTTGTGAACCGCTGCAAATATAACAAATTTATATTAGACATGAAAGACACGCCGCTTGACATTCACGAGTGCATCGAATTTATTTTGGAGAACAAAGGGATGACCGTTTACGGACTGAGCAAGGAGCTGGGTTTCGACAAACCCGCTAAGCTTTACACTATCCTGAACCGCCATACCAAACCCAGCTACGCTACGCTGGTGAGCATCACCAACCGCTTCGAGAACCTCAACGGCGATTGGCTACTGCGCGGTAAGGGTGAGCCTTTCAATAAAATAAATGGCAGTGAGCCAAAAGACCCCTCCGAATTTCTGAGCGAGCGCAACCGAAATCTGGAAAAACAAATTGCTGACCGCAACGACACCATTGAATTACTCAGGCAGCAAATCTTGATCCTACGGGAGATGGTCAATCACGCTCACCGGAATGGTACTGCCCGTGGCCGTCAGGTGCTGACTTGATTATGTGTGGTACGGGCGTCTCGCCCGTTTTCGGAATAGGTTCTTAAACGGGCGAGACGCCCGTACCACAACTTTAAAACGGCAGGTCGTTCAGCCTTGGATAGAGGTCATCAGTCGCATCTTCCTCGGCCCGGAATATTTCCGGCAGCGGCTCCTCGCAAAGCGAACTCAGGGCCGCCATGTTGTAAAGCGTTTCCACTTCCAGCGTGTGATAGGGCGTCACGATTTTCGTCTTCCGCTCCCCCATCACTACTTCCTTTATGCTTTTCCGATCCACCATGTGGAACGAATGCTGCCCCCGCAGGGCAATAAATCCATTATTTGTCATGATTTGTGTTTGTTTTGATTGAACACCGAGACAACTCTGCGTTCATGATTGTCTGACTCAAAAGCACTGTCAATTCTCAACTTTCAACTATCCACTAACTAAGCTGCCTGCTGCAACGAGTAATCATCCAGCGGGTCGATGGCCAGGTAGTAGCCCTGCGACACCAACTTGTGTTGGGCCGAAACCGTCAGCGTCTCGTTGCGGAACACACGGTGCGTCTTCACAAATTCCCGCATTTCGGCGATGCGCTCGGGCTTGGCGGTCTCGTAGGAGAAGCGGGCGATGAACCACGACTTGTTGGGGTCGCTCTTGCTCTGTACTCGCTCGGGCTTGATCGTCAGCACCACATCGCAGAGCGACTTGCGCTCGTACAAGATGGGTTCCAACAGTCGATACAGTTCATTGACCGACGTGTTGTTGAACATGATGGACGACACGCAATTGTCCTCATCCACGAAGAAAAGTTCGGCCCAAAGTTCCCGCAGGGAGCGACCGAAGAGTCCGTCCTCGAAGATACGGTAAGCGATGGGCTGAAACGAGAACGTCGAGACCAGGCGTCCCGAAGGATCCGTCAGCACGCGGTCGCCGTACAAGTTGAACTGACCGTTCTGGCCGTTGAATCGGTACTCCCGGGGACGTCCCTCGAAGTACAGGTACTTCTGTTCGTTGGCCGCAACGAGGGCGCTATCGGTTTGCTGCATTACGCTCAGTTGGGAAGGGGCAACTTCTATTTTCTGGTTTTCGTTATTCGTCGTTTCCATGTATTTCAAGTTTGTTATAAATTCATACCACAAATATAAGGTATAGATATGATATATTTATATCATACTGCAATTTTTTTTGCATTTTTTGGTAAATAAAATCGGTACGGGTAGCAGAGCGGGGTTTTGCTACCTTTGCTACGCTATCGGGCGAACACATGGGTTCGCCCCTACGAGAAATCTATGCTAACAGACTTCGGAATCATCTTACTGTTTATCATTGCGGGTTTTGTGCTGCTGGGCGTCGTGCTGGGCGTGGGTCGCTTGCTA
>JBBSKK010000253.1:0-5522 GCA_038256395.1 Cytophagales bacterium
CCTTCTTGATCGTCCCCTCCTGAATGCCCCGCAGAATGGAATTGCTCAGTTGCAGATACTTCGGCGTGGCGGAGTATTCGTCGATGTAGATCAGGCTGGGAGGTCTCATGTTGGGTGAAACGTATTCATTTTGTGTAATTGTTGAACGGGATCGCCCGCCCGGCGTGTAATCGTTGAATTGTTGTTAAAGTGATGTTTGTTATTTGTTTAAGTGATTGATAACAAATTGATTATATTGCACGATTCAACAGAAAACGATTACACATCAATTACACAGTTCAACGATTACACGATTACACAACCTACTTCCGGTAATCCAAAGCCGGCGGCCGATCGCCCAGCAAGGCCTCGTACTTGAACTTCTTACCGCGCTTTTCGTCCAGTTCTGCCTGGGCTTCGGTGAGGGATTTGGGATTTTGAAACAAATCAACGGCGGTAAGCGCAATCGTTTTGGCCGCTACCATCATGCCCTTGCGGCCAATGCTGGTGCCGCCCGCCGCCACGGCCTGCCAACTGTGCGCCGCCGTGCCGGGTACCCAGGTGGCCGTGCGCAGGCCGACCGTCGGTACCGTCCAACTAACGTCGCCCACATCGGTGCTGCCCATGCCCGTGCGCTCATACTCGTAGGGCAGAATTTTAGCGGCGGCGGCACTTGGGTCAGTCGTTTTATCTTCGGGTAAGTTGAAAGAGGGTAGGATTTTTTGGGCAAAATCCATTTCGGCCTTATCGTAAGTCACGCCACCCACTTCTTGGAGATTTTTGTACATCACTTTCGCCAGCGATTCCAGCGGCAGTAATTCATAGACGCCACCGATAATTTCGTGTTCGACCGTCGTGCCGGTTCCCATCGCCGCGCCCTCGGAAGCCTTCACGATGCGCTGCCACATATCCTGCACCACGTCGCGCTGCGGGTGGCGGACGTAATAATAGACCTCGGCAAAATCCGGCACCACGTTGGGAGCTTTGCCGCCCTGCGTGATGACGTAGTGAATCCGGGCGTCGGAAGGTACGTGTTCGCGCATCATGTTGACCATATAGTCCATCGCCTCCACGCCGTCGAGGGCCGAGCGACCGCGCTCGGGCGCACCCGCCGCGTGGGCCGCAATGCCCTTAAAGCGAAATTTAGCCGAAATATTAGCGAGAGAAACGCCCGCGCTGGCGCTGTTGGCGTCGCCGGGATGCCAGTGCAGCACGGCGTCCACGTCGTTGAACAGTCCGGCCCGTACCATGTAAACCTTGCCCGAGCCACCTTCCTCGGCGGGGGTACCAAAAAACCTAATCGTGCCTTTTTGCTTCGTCGCCACCAGCCAGTTCTTGACCGCAATGGCCGCCGCCGCCGAACCCACGCCGAACAAGTGATGGCCGCAAGCGTGGCCCGCTGCGCCTTCGTTCATCACTTTGCGGCTTGGCCAGGCATCCTGCGACAGGCCCGGCAGGGCATCGTACTCGCCCAAAATGCCCAGCACGGGGCCGCCTTCGCCAAAACTAGCCACAAAGGCCGTGGGGATTCCCGCCACGCCTTTCTGGATTTTGAAGCCCTCCTTGCTGAGCATATCCTGCAACAAGGCCGAACTTTTCTCCTCTTGATAGCCGACCTCGGCATAATTCCAGATGGTTTTGGCGGCTTCACCGTAGGCCATTTCTTTTTGGTTGAGTTCTCTGACAATTCGTTCGTGGGCGGTTTGCGCCCAGGCGCTGCCGCTTAGCAAAAGAGCCATAGCCAACAACAACGTTTTTCTTTTCTGCGTAATCATTCGTGTCATCTTAGTTGGGTTATGGCGTCCAAAATAAGGGAATCTGTGTAAATTTGTTTAGTTGAAAGTTGAAAGTTGAAAGTTGAAAGCGAATAAAACACTAAAAACCAGATAATTATGATTTTAACAAATCGTAATTTTAGCGTTTTTGAGATATTTGTCATTCTGAATTCCAACCTAATTTTCAATTCTCCACTCTCCACTCTCCACTAAATAAGTGAAAATTTCCGCAGAAGGAATCGGCAAAAAGTTTATTTCGGAATGGATATTGCGGAGAGTTGACCTGGAACTGAACGCCGGCGAAAGCTATACTTTCGTCGGGCCGAACGGCAGCGGCAAATCTACCTTGATTCAGTTGCTGATGGGCAGCGTACCGCCTTCGGAGGGCAAAATTCTTTACCAAAAAAATGGCAAGGAATTGGAAATCGACGACTGGTACCGGGAAATCGTGCTGGCCGCACCCTACCTGGAACTGATCGAGGAATTCACGCTACGGGAGTTGGTGGAGTTTCACCAGAAGTTCAAGCCGCTCAAAAATAATTTCCGGGCGGCAGACTTCGAGGATTTTGTGCAACTCAGCCACGCCCGAAATAAAATCGTGCGGCATTTTTCGTCGGGCATGAAGCAGCGGGTAAAGCTGGGGCTGGCGTTTTTGTCGGACGTTCCGGTGGTTTTCCTGGACGAGCCGACCTCGAATCTGGACGTGATGGGGGTGCAGTGGTACCTGGATAACGTGGTAAATTTGACCGAAAACCAGCTCGTTGTGCTGGGTTCCAACCAGGCGCAGGAATATGAATTTTGTAAAAATATCGTCTCGGTTTCGGCGTTCAAGTAGTACTTCACGGCAGCGGCCGACCGTCTCACCCCCCGGCCCCCTCTCCTTTCAGGAAAAGGGGAGTGTCTCGAAAAAAAAGCCCTTCTCCTGGTAGGAGAAGGGTTGGGCCGGGTCGCCGGAGCGATGAGGTAAAAAACAAAATCAATACATGAATCAAACTTTACGCTTTTGCTTGCTGGGGATAATGTGGCTTTGTTTTGGTGGAAAAACGGTGGCGGATGGCTTACGGTTTGTGCAAAATAAAGGGCAATGGAAGCGGGAAGTGCTTTTTCGCGCGGATATTCCCGGCGGATTTCTCTTCCTTAAGAAACAGTCGCTGGTTTATGTGCTGTACGATGGCCGTGAGGTTTCGGCCCGCCACGCCCGGCAGCCGCTCGCCGAGGCTGACCGCGCCCGCCTGGATGCGGCACCCGCTACAACGATCAAGGCCCACGGCGTGGAGGTGCAGTTCGAGGGCAGCAACGCCGACGCGCTGATTTCGCAACTCAAACCCGACGGCAGTGAATTCAACTACTTCATTGGTAACGACCCCAGTCGCTGGGCCAGCGGAGCAGCGGGCTTTGGGGAGGTTTTTTACAAGAATATCTACCCCGGCGTGGACTTTCGGATTTACGCTTACGAATACACCATCAAGTACGAATTCATCGTCCATCCCGGCGCGGACGCTTCCCGTATCCGGCTGAATTACGGCGGCGCGGACGGGCTTTCACTCAATAAAAACGGGCAGTTGGAAGTCGGCACCAGCGTCGGGCCTTTTAAGGAGGCCAAGCCCTATTCTTTTCAGGAAATAGCGGGCCGTACCAAAGAAATAAATGCCACTTATTTGGTGGAAGGCCAAAAAGTCCGCTTCGCGCTACCCGGCGACTACGACCACGCCCACGATCTGACCATCGACCCCGAGCTTATTTTCTCCACCTATTCCGGCTCCGCTTCCGACAACTGGGGCCACACGGCTACCTACGACGCGCAGGGAAATCTGTTCTCGGGTGGGACGGTCTTCGGGGCCAATTTCCCGATTACCATCGGATCTTTTCAGGTAAGCTTTGCCGGACAAGTGGATACGGGCATCATGAAATACAGCGTGGACGGGACGCTGCTGATGTACTCGACCTTCCTGGGCGGCAACAGTACCGATATTCCCAATAGTCTGGTAACCAATAAAAATGGTGACCTTTTTATTTACGGAACTACCTCTTCGCCCAACTTTGCCATCACCAGTTCCGCCTTCCAAAAGACCTACGGCCGGGGCGCCGCCATCACGCCCCTCGATGGGCTGGAACTGCCCAACGGCAGCGATATGTACCTCGCCCGAATCAGTGCCGATGGTAAGCGGCTGCTGGCTTCGACCTACCTCGGCGGCAGCGGCAACGATGCCCTGAGCAGCGTGGCGAACGTACTAATCAGGAACTACGGCGATACTTTCCGGGGCGAGATTGTTTTGGACAAAGACGAAAATGTCCTCGTCGCTTCCTCTACCAACTCCACGAATTTCCCCCTCAAAAACGCCTACCAAACTACGCTCAAAGGGCGGCAGGACGGCACTATTTCGCAGTTTTCGCCCGATTTGTCCACGCTGCAATGGAGTACTTACTTCGGTGGCAACGGCTTCGATGCAGCTTTTTCCGTTAAACCGACGCCCGACGGCGGCCTGTACATCACGGGCCTGACCCAAAGCAACGACCTGCCCGCAAAGGAAGGCGCTTTTCAGCCAAAGATGAAGGGAGACGAAGATGCCTACGTGGCTTATTTTAAAAACCAGCAGTTCCAGCAGGTCACCTATCTTGGTACCGAAGCCGCCGATGGCGCGTATTTGCTCGACCTCGACCCCGCCGGGAACGTCCACGTCTTGGGCCTGACGCGCGGCGACTACCCGATTTCTGCCGGAGTTTATAAAAATGAAAACAGCGGGCAGTTTGTCCACGCTTTGGATCCGACTTTGTCCAAGTCGTTGTTTTCGACGGTGATTGGTTCTCGCAAAGGCTCACCGGATATTTCGCCCACGGCTTTTTTGGTCAACGAGTGCGGCAATATCTACATTGCGGGCTGGGGCGGGGCCGTGAACGTGACTACTGCCTACAACACCCTAAGTACCACGCGGGGAATGCCCGTCACGCTCGACGCTATGCAACCTACCACTACCGGCGATAATTTTTACATCGCCATTTTGGAAGCGGAGGCCAAGTCATTGCTGTACGCCACTTTTTTCGGCAGCGTAGCGGCTAGCACCCCAGAGCAAAACCGGGGCGATCACGTGGATGGTGGCACAAGCCGTTTCGACAAGAACGGCGTGATTTACCACGCGACCTGCGCCTGCGGCGGTACCCGCTTCCCAACCACGCCCAAAGCCTGGTCAAACGTGAACCGCAGCAACAACTGCAACAACGCGGCTTTCAAAATAGACATCGACCGCCTGAAAGCGGCTTTCGATGTCTATGAAGGCGCTAAAAAAGACGTGACCATTGGCTGTGCGCCGTTAACGCTGGATTTTATCAACACCAGCGAAGGCGGCGTGGACTACGTCTGGGACGTGAACGGCGGCGGTTTTTCGCGAGACAAAATCCAGTCGCAATATATCTTCGACAAGGCGGGCGAATACACCGTGACGCTGCGGGCTTTCAATCGGCTTACCTGCAAGAAAGTCGATGTAGCGACGCGGAAAATTATCGTGAGAAGCCTGGATATTTTGACCAAAGGCGATACGACGGTTTGCCAAAACGTAGCCGTGCCGCTGTCGGTCAAGGGAGGCGCGGAATATACCTGGACGCCCGCATTAAGTGTGGATAATCCCAAGAGTGCCACGCCCATTGCCAAAGTGAAGGAAACGACCGAGTTCAACGTGGAGGTGAAAGACCCGGCCTCGGGCTGCGTGGTGAACCGGAAAGTAAAGGTAACCATCGACGACCGCAAGCCCGATTTCCTGGCGGGAACCGACG
>JBBSKK010000254.1:0-5521 GCA_038256395.1 Cytophagales bacterium
AAGAATCTGGTCACTCAGGTAGAAGTGCTGCCCAACCCGGCTCTGCCTCAAAATCCCATGTACCAGCAGCAACCTCAGCCGCAGCAACTACCGCCCCCGCCTCCCGTGGAGCAACTACCCGTGGATAGTACGGGGGTGCTTTAATTCCCCGCCGACTCGTTGTCGAACCGTTGCAGGCGATTTTCCTTAATCAAAATCCGCAAGGGTCCCACGGGACGGCCTTCGTTGTGGAGACGGTCCACGGCGGTGACGTAGTAGAGGTACTTCTTTTCGGCTACGGCGGAGTGGTCGGTGAACTGTGTTCCCTCGTGGCACATTCCCACGATGCGGCGCGGGTCGATGGCCGAAGGTTTTTCACCTTCCTCAAATCGGTACACCACGTAGTAGGTCGCCGAGTCGCCGTCGGTGGCCAGCGGCGGGGCTTCCCAGAACAGGCCAACGCCCTGGGTTTTCAGGGTAGCCCCCAGTCCATGCGGGCTGAGCGGCACGACATTATCTTTCCAGGGCATGGACGGCACCAGGGCCGGATATTTGTAAAAATTATTTCGGAGCGAATCCACGAAGCCCAGCGAGTTGCGGCGCAGCGAGCGCGAACTGAAAAAGATGCTCCCGTCGGCACCGTCCTGCCGCAGATACCGCACCTGATCGGGAATTTCGGAAGTATTGCGCCAGTGCTTGTCATTGTCTTCATAACCCACGCGGTAAGCCGCCTGCCCCACGTAAAAATGCCGGTCGAAGCAGTTCTCCGCCCACCAGTCCACCAGATTCTTGAAAGGCACCTTGGCAAAGCCCGCCGAAAAATATACCTGCGGGGCCACGTAGTCGATCCAGCCTTCCTGCAACCACTTGCGCGTGTCGGCAAAAAGGTGGTCGTAGGACGTCAGCCCGCCCGTGGTTTTGGAGCCGTTGGCGTCGTCGCGGCGGTTACGCCATACGCCGAACGGGCTAATGCCGAATTTGAGACGCGGCTTCACCACGGCCAGCGAATCGTGGATTTGCTGGATGAGTAAATCCACGTTATGCCGCCGCCAGTCGTTTTTATTGGCAAAACCCTGTCCGTATTTTTTGAAGGTCGCGTCGTCCTGCAAGGTTTGTCCGGCTACAGCGTAGGGATAAAAATAATCGTCGAAGTGGATGCCGTCCACGTCATAGTTGCGGGCCACGTTAACGGTCATCTTAGTGATGAACTGCCGCACCTCGGGCAGGCCGAAATTGAAGAGTTTGGCCCCGTCGTAGCTCAACACCCAGTCGGGGCGGGTGCGGCTCAGGTTTTGGGAAGAAACGCTCCGCGACGAACGATGCACCAGGCGGTTGAGGTTGAGCCAAGCGTGGAACTCCAGTCCCCGGCGGTGCGACTCCCGCACCATGTAGTCGAGCGGGTCGTAGAAAGGCACGGGGGCGCGGCCCTGCTCGCCCGTCAGCCATTCCGACCACGGTTCGCTGCTTTTGGCGTAAAAAGCGTCGCCCGCCGCCCTCACCTGCACAAAGAGGGCGTTCATGCCAATGCCTTTGTAGAATTCCAGCAGGTCGGTAAACTCCGCGCGTTGGCGATCGGGCGTGAGGTTTTTCTGGCTCGGCCAGTCGATATTGTCCACCGTGGCCACCCACACCGCCCGGAATTCCCGCTTGGGCGGACGAATTGTTTCGGAAAGGTCGGGCTGCGCCTGGCAGGCCGTAACGCTGAGATATAGGAAAAGCGAAGATATAAATCCGAAACTATTTTTTTTCACACCAGCGGTCGCTCGTAGTTTTGCTTGAAGTGTCAAAGTAACGGATTTAAGTTCAATTCTGGTAGGCCCAATTTTTTTCTCATTTTCATGGTAAATGCGAGAATCTTTGTGATTTTAACGGATTATAGTACCTTTCAGACCTTACCTCAACATCGCTAAACGTATCCCGATTTGGAAAAGATAATCAAGAAGACAAAGAAAACTATTTTGTTCGAGACTGCCTGGGAAGTTTGTAACCAAGTTGGCGGAATTTATACGGTCATTCGCACCAAAGTACCCGCGATGGTGGAGAAGTGGGGGGAGGACTACTGTCTGCTCGGCCCTTACTTTCCCCAAAAGGCGCTTTCGGAGTTTGAACCCATCGATGATTTGGACGATACAGCGGCGGGCCGCACCGTGACCACAATGCGCGAAATGGGCTATGGTGTTCACTACGGCTACTGGCTGGTGACGGGCAAGCCGCGCGTGATTTTGTTCGACGTGCTAGGTTCGATGGCGCAGCTGGACGATATTAAGTACCGCCTCTGGGAAGAGCAGCGAATTTCGACCGTCGATACCGAAGTTCTGGTAGACCAAACCATTGTTTTTGGTGAAATGCTAAGGGTGTATTTGACGGAGTTTGCCGCCGAGAATGCCAAGAAAACCGACATCGTCGTGCAGTTTCACGAATGGATGGCCAGCAGCGGACTGCCCGCCCTGCGTAAGGCCAATGTCAAAATCGCCATTACCTTCACCACCCACGCCACCATGCTGGGGCGTTACCTGGCCCAGAACGTAGAGGGTTTTTACAATAAACTCCCTTTCTTCGACTGGGAACACGAAGCCCGGCACTACGGCATCGTGACGCAGGCCTCCTTCGAGCGACAAGCCGCCCAAAATGCCCATGTTCTAACGACGGTAAGCGACGTTACGGCTCGGGAGTGCGAGGTGTTTTTGGGCAGAATCCCTGACTTGGTTACGCCCAACGGGCTGAACGTGATGCGGTTTCAGGCGGTACACGAATTCCAGAACTTGCACCTTAAATACAAGGAGAAAATCCACGAATTTGTCCTCGGCCACTTTTTTCCCAGCTACTCCTTCGACCTCGACAACACGCTGTACCTCTTCACCTCGGGCCGCTATGAATATAGTAACAAGGGCTACGACCTTACCCTGGAAGCCCTGGCGAGACTCAACTGGCGACTGATTCAGACCGGGTCGGAGATGACCGTCGTGATGTTCATCATTACCAAGCAGCCCTATTATTCCATCAATCCCGACGTGCTGCACTCCCGCGCGGTGCGGGACGAACTGCATGTGACCACCACCGCCATCGAAAAGCAGGTGGGGGAAAAACTTTTCCTCGCCACCGCCGCCGGAACGGACCACAAGATGCCCGATCTCAATCAGTTCGTGGACGAGTACTGGCGGCTGAGGCTGCGGCGTACTATCCAATCCTGGAAGACGGAGAATCTCCCCGCCTTCGTCACGCACGACCTAAAGGAAGAAGACGGCATCACGGATTTCTGCCGCAAGGCCAATCTGGTCAATAACGAGCGCGACCGCGTCAAAATCGTATATCATCCCGATTTCGTGTCGTCCACCAATCCCCTTTTCGGGCTGGATTACGGGCAATTCGTACGCGGTTGCCACCTCGGAGTGTTTCCCAGCTACTACGAACCCTGGGGCTACACGCCGCTGGAATGCGTGGTGCGGGGCGTGCCGACGGTGACCAGCGATTTATCGGGCTTCGGCGACTACATCATGCAGATTATGCGCGACTACGAAAACCGGGGCATCTACGTTATCAACCGCAAAACCCAGAACTACTCCCAGGCCGCCGACCAGATGGCCGATATTCTCTTCAAATTTGTAAAAATGAACCGCCGCGACCGCATCATGCAACGCAACCGCGTGGAGAACATTTCGGACGTGTTCGACTGGACCAATCTGCGCTCGTACTATGACACGGCGCACGATTTGGCTATGAAGCGGAAGAAACCGTGATGACCGCGTTGAAAGATGTCCCGCGCTCGGCGTCCCTCTACTTTTTCACGGGCATATTGGCGTTCACCTTTTTGCGCCAGTCGCGGAACTGGGCGAGCATCTCGCGCTTTTTGTCGGGGAGTCGGGCCGAAAGGTCGTGGCTTTCGCTGGGGTCGGCTTTCAGGTTGTAGAGTTCCGTGGAGCCGTTTTCGTAGCTTTCGGTGAGTTTGTAGTCGCCCAGGCGGTAGGCTCCGGCGGGGCGGCCCAGTTGGTTGCTAAAATGCGGATAGTGCCAGTAGGCGGGCTGGTCGGGTAAAGACTTGCTGGCACCCAGCAGCACGGGCAGGATGCTGCGGCTGTCCATCTGGACCGGTGGCATGGGTCGTTGCAGCAGTTCGCTGAACGTGGCGAAGTAGTCCACATTGCTGAAATACTGGTCGCTGGTCTGGTTAGGGGCGATTTTGCCCGGCCAAAAAGCAATGGACGGAATGCGGATACCGCCCTCATAGACGTGGCCTTTCCATTTGCGCAGCGGCGCCATCGTCGTGGGCGTGGGTCCCAATTCCGGCAAGCCGACGCCGCCGTTGTCAGAGGTGAAAATGACCAGGGTGTTTTCCAATAAGCCTTTTTCCCGCAGAGCGGCCATCACGCGGCCCACGCCGTCGTCCAGGCTTTCCATCATCGCGCCGTAGTTGGGGTTATATCGTCCTTCGAATTTCTCGTATTTCCGAAAATACTTGCTCAGCTTGTCGCCTCTGGGGACGATGAAAACGTGCGGGGCGGAATACGCCAGGTAGAGAAAAAATGGCCGGGCCGCGTTCGGCTTTTTTTGTTTTCCGCCATTTTTTTCCACAAACTCCACGGCGTAGTCGGTGAGTTTGTCGGTGAGGTAATGCGTGCCGTCGTCTTTGAATTCCTGCTTGAAGCTGTCCTCGAAAATCGAATAATTGTAGTAGTCCAGCCCGTTGCGGCCAATCATGCGGCTGTAATCGAAGCCCTGCGCCCAGGGGGCAAGGCTGTCGCCGTTGCCCAGGTGCCACTTGCCCACCATGCCCGTGGTGTAGCCCTGCGGCCTGAGCCACTCGGCGAGGGTCCTCGCCGCCGAAGGTAAAAATGGATTCCAGGGCGCGGGCTTTACGGGCGAGACCTCGTCGGTACGGTTGCCCGCGATGAAGTTGGTGAGGCCGTAGCGGGCCGGGTGGCGGCCCGTCATGATGGCCGCCCGCGACGGCGAGCAAACCGGACTGGCCGAGTAGGCCTGCGTGAAGCGCAACCCGTGCCGCGCCAGCGAGTCCAAATGAGGCGTTTCGTTGTAGGGGTTGCCATAGCAGCCCAAGTCGAAGTAGCCCAAGTCGTCGGCCAGGATGAAGACGATGTTGGGTGGTCGGGACGGAGGGGTTTGGGCGGAAGTATTTATCCCAAAAAAGAATAGGAAAGCGAAGCCGAGGAGGTTTTTCATGAGGTTATTTTTTGCAAAAAAGCAATCCTCGCCCCCATTATACCGAAAACAGGAACTCCCACCGGGAATTCCTGTCGATTGAAAAGGAAGAACGAAGTGCCAGAACGCCTCACTTCTCTTTAACGACATTCAAACTACTAAAATCCCCCCGTTCCAAATCGGCGGCCTTGCCGAACTGCCGCATCGCTTCCTGAAACACGTTGTCGATGGGGTTGAGTACCTGGAAGATTTCGTTGTTCAGGCCGTCCTTGCGCTGGCGTCCCCACAAGTAGCGGCCAATGTAGCCCTTGGTCTGGGCCAGAATCAGCGGCTTGGAACGGGTGAGCTGCTCGTCGTTGGGCTTAATGCCCGCTTTCTTCGCATCCTG